>NZ_CAMZCS010000013.1 GCF_947305105.1 uncultured Fibrobacter sp.
TCCGAAGCAAGGCTTCTGAAGCAACAGCTGGATTAACTCCACTCCGAAGCAAGGCATCTACAGCAACCGCAGGATTTACGCCACTCCGAAGCAAAGGAACGACAAAAGCATCTAAAGGAACAAGCACCTTACGCACATCTACAGCATCTTTCTTTGCTTGTAAAAAAGCGCAAATTTCGTCAGCGTTCATCCCTATCCGCTCCAAAAAATTTACATTTCCTTTTACAAACTCACTCTGAAATAAAACATTTATTGGAACTCCAAGAGCATACATAGCATCTGCAATTTCAATAGGATTAGCAACCATAGCACCCATAGCACCCAATTTTTTTACAGCGCTCAAAACATTATCTAAAGAGCAAGCATAATTATCGACCACAGGTTGCTCTTCACTAACCGCAGGTTGTGGCTGCAAAGATTTTTCATAATCTTCACAAGCATTTTTCAACAATTTTTCGCGAGCCTCTACTGCTTTGTCATTTCCTCTAATCTTCCAATTTTTAAAAGCAGTTTGATGACAACTCCAAATTGCATCGACAAAAGCCTTATAAGAAAGGTTTGATTCATCAGGAATCGCAACTTTTTCGAAATATTTTTTTACGGGTTTCGATACAGAATGGAGACTTGTAAACATATGAGGTATTTTTTCAAAAGCCCAATAAGATTCTTGATCCTGCTTACCATTTGTTTCTTTTACATTTTCTATCATTTTTTTTAAATTCTCTAAAGCCGTTCCATGAGCTCCATTATTCATATACGCAATCGGTTCGGGAATGTACCCATTTTGGGGCCCATCAGTATATCCAGTTCCCCCAGAAGTCAAATTCCAAAAAACCGTTCTCCAATTTTTCTCATATAAATTCAATATTTTGAAAAATTGAGGAAGAGACTCCCATGGTTTATTTGGTCTCCAATTGTAAATTCCCGACAAAACACAAGGGCCTTGACGACAAAAATCAATATAATATTTCCTTTTCTCTTTATCTGTTAGGCTTTTATTTATCTCATCTATAGAAGTGTCATCTCTCGCATCACTATCAATCCAACGATATAGATGAGCTCCAGAATTTTGAGACTCTTCCATAAGCATCGCTCTTGCTTCATAAAACGGGAAAGTGTACGATTGCGCCTCAGGATAATAGCCATCACTAATAGCAGAGCCATGATCAATAGTATTTACAATTATTTTTTCTTCCATCCAATTTGGGTCTATAACAACTTGTTTATCACCCAGTTTTGTAAATTTTTTTTTCATAGCATCCAGTTCTGTGGCAGACATTTTGTTAGGTTCCTTTTGGGGGACACCCTGCTTTGAAGCATCCGATTTTGAAGCACTCGTTTTTCTATCTCCCAATCCAACTAAATCATACATAAAAGGAATTATGGTTATAGAATGATATGGAAGTTTATAAGTCTCTATTTTCGACTTTACATTACGTACATAATTCTGAACTTCGTTTTCTGGCTCTCCAAGTTCTTTGTGGGAAACTTTTTTTTCATCCTTATTATAATGATATCGACAAGCATTTACTCCCATATATACGGAAGCCTGTCCCTTATATTTCCTAATTTCTCTGTTGTACAAATCACCCAACTCCGAAACTCTATCCCCCCCCCCCAAACATTCAAAAGCAATATGAGGCAAAAATTTATTAGCCATCATTCTATTTGGCAACACCTCCTTTGATCCCGTTAAATAAATATGCTTATATTCGGATACACATTGAACTGCATTATTTGAGGAGTTTATACATTTTAAAGAAAATAGTCCATTTTTTCCATTTTCCATTTCTTTGCACTGCACAGCCTTCTCCCCCATGACATCTGCTTCATGCTCCAGCCCTGCATTGTCATTCACCGGCATGCCGTTGATATTTGTAGTTGGCGAAACCCTTCCTGCCATTTGCTGAGCGACGTGCCATGCTTCATGCGGGAGGTGCTTTTCTTGTCCGGGGGCAACATGTATGTCTGTTCCTTGCGTGTATGCGAGCGCTTGCACGGTAGCGGGTTTTGAACTGTTGTAATGCACACGCACGTCGTCCATGGAGAAACCGGAGAGGCTCTCAATACCAGACTTTAAATTGTCCGGCATCCCTGTGTTGTTCGGTCTCGGGGCTTCTTCACGCTGGGCGGCGTTGTTTGCCATATCGGCTTTACGCTGGAGGGCTTCGCTTTGCGAAGATGCGTCAAGAACAGAGGATGCTGTGTTCTTTGATGCTTTTTGTATCGGTTCAATTTTTTTAGAATAATTTTGTTGCATTGTCAAATCCTCTAATAAAATGAACGGGCCCTAAATGGATACATCATGGATGTTGCTTGTTGTTTTGTTATAGCTTCTAGTTCACATATTCTGCCGTGAATCCTTCTTACTTGGTAACATCCTGCTGGCATGTTGTACAAGTCCTCATAGGAGTATGTGTTCCAGTATTTGTTGGGGGTATTAAGAATATGGAACCGGAATCGATGCCCCAGGTTTTGAATTGCGGAGTCGATGTCGCTAGAATGCCTTTCTCGAGTTAATATGATGTTGACTCTTGCGGTAAATAATCTTTGTGGCGAGAAAAACGGATGGTAGAATCGCTCTTGCCTTGCGCGGCCTAATGAATGAAAGGCGACGTCGTTGTTGCTTGGCAAAAAATCATTTTGATCTTGGTATTGTCCTTCGTCTGGGCTTGGGCCGGGGTTCTGCATAATCAAATCGCACCTTGTAATGTTTGTGTTATTGGTGAATCGCTGGTATAGTAACCCAGCGATGACTGTACCCCTGCTGAATCCTGTGATGGTTAAATGTATTTTTCCTAATGCTCTTATTCGCCTGTTGAGCAATAGGGTCGCCGCGTTGACTATGGCATTTATGCTTGGCGAGGCGCTTGATGCTCCGCCCATTGCCGATGCTCCCGAAAATGTGTACTCTTCTGTCGAATTGCCTGCATTGCTGGGGCCGTTACCTTGGTTTCCCCATGTTTGTTGGGGGCTGCCCTCTTTAAAATTGATTTTTATAGTATGTACTGGTTCTGCGGGCTTTAATTGCGTTAACGCCTTTGTCTGAGCGGTGTTGTTTATTAAGTCCGCTTTGCGCTGCAGGCTTACGTTTTGCGAGGAATCGTCAAGAATGGAGGCTGCTTCGGGGGCGGCCTTTTGCTGCGCGGGAGCTTGTTGTTGAGCGTACTGCTGTGCAGGCATTTTTTCCTCGGCGTTTGGGTTTAAGTCTCTTTGGCGGGTTTGCTTTTAGGCGAGTTCTTCTTCCTCTTCGGGGAGGGCTTCGCGCTGGATAGACTTGCCCTGCACGGGTTCTTCCTCATCTTCGAGGGAGATGCGCTGGAGTGCTCCGTCAGCGAGGTCGGCTTTGCGCTGGAGGCTTGCGCCCTGGGCGGAATCGTCCATGATGCTTGCGGCGTTGTTGTTGGCCACTCGCTGGAGGGTGTCGTTTTTTTGCGTGTAAGTAGCGTTCATTTTTTTCTCCTATTTGATGTTCCTTTTGGGTAAATCGGTGCTTTGGTACACTTTCAATAGCGAAACTGCGATTACGGAAAGTAAGAGTATGACGATGGGCAAAAACCGGATGGCGCTTGAGAGTGTTGCGGTTACTGGGTCGAAGAACATGAGAATGGTCGTGGTCAGTGCTGGTGGCAGAATCACAACACCCACGAACAGGGCGAGGTGCTTGTCGAAAAAGGCACTCGCGGTGCAAGAGATAAAATAAGCGAGCAGCAGCATGATGACAATGGCGTACACCAGTGTATTCAGCAGCCGGAATATCCAACGGTACATGCAAAAGAACGGGACTGCTTCTCGAACTTGCGAATTGAAGGTGATGTCAATGTCATCTTTTTTATAGAACTTGTTTATGCAAGTCCCGATGTTGCCAGAGCTGCCGCATAGATTGGCGGCATCCATGTCTGTAAAGAAAGGGGCGATTCCCATTCCGTAGTATGTGTCGTTGTAGTAAGAGATGTCGTCGCTCAGTTGGTCCCATTGAATTCTATTTAACCAGATTACGGGGGCGAGCGCTTTCCGGACAATATGACGGTCATCTCCTTTGAGACGTAGGCTTAAATCGTTATGGAGTAGTCGGTTGCTGCGAGAAAAGGGCTCTTCGTTTATCACTAATAGCCGGTTTGATAGACTATCAATGATTTCTTCTATTGGTGGCTTCACCCCGTTTACGCTTTCGGGCTCGGTGATGATTTTACGGAAGTTTTTATAGGTGTAAATTCCTCTGGAAATGTCGGTTGTGATGGAATCGTTGCGAAAACTATAAATGTCTTTGGAGAGTTCTATACGGTCTGCCATCATGTTCAATTGTGCGTCGAGATTTTTTGCACGCATCCTCTTATGCAGATTTTTGAAAAATTCGTTGAAGATTGCCGTTGATGCCGAATCGGTGGGATAGTTCTTGAAATAGAGGGTGACGCCGTCACCGCGGAATCCGTTGTCGTCGCCGGAGAAACTCAGGTGGTTCACGATGCGCTGGAATAAGGAATTATTTTTTTCGCTCACCAATGAGTCGATTTCATTGGAGAGGGTGCTGAAGAATGTTGCAAGTTGTTCAGGGGTCTTGTATGTTGACCAGTTGGATTTCGTTACAATCCAATCCATTTTGACATAATGCCTGTGTGCCGTGGCCACGAAATTGGAAAAACCTTTTTTGTTTAGGTAGGCGAGCGCGGGCATGCCCGAGGGCATGTGGAGTAGCCCTTCTGCGTCGGCGTATAAACTGAAAAAAGAAATCCGGGTTAATGCGCTGAAATCAATCCACTTGGTGGTATCTCCGGCTAGCCAGTAGGGGTATATGCCGATAACTTCTCCGTTAAGTTGATCTTGGAGGCTGCATCCGCAACCATTGTCATTCCATACAATTGGCTTGCTGTCGTCAAATGCGATTTCGATTTGCATCGCCTTGTTTACAGAACGTTCCTGCATCTTCATATAGAGGGTATCGAGTAGTGTGAATGCTCGGTACCATCGTTCGTCGCTGCAACTGTGCCCTTGATACCATTTTAAGATTTTGATGCGCTCGTCGGGTGTTAGTTTGCGTGGTTCGTTTCTTTTTGCGCCAGATTTGCCGGCCTTGTTCTGTTGCTCCTGTTCCTGCATTGGAAGCTTTTGCTTGATGAGATCGTAAAAAGCATCAATTTCTTTATTGCCCCAAACGACGGAATCAAATAAATCAATAGCATTTGCGGTGTCTATGCAAATTCCAAGGGAGAGCGCCAAAAGTGATACTGCATAGTGGCGAGCGGGTAGAGAATCGATGAACCGAATGCCTTGCAAACTTGTTAGTAAATTGAGTGTTGGCGTAGAAAATGAATCGTCATTGATGTCTTGGACTATTTTTTGTTTGAGTTTGCTCATCCCAATTGAGTCAATCCAAATTTTCTCAATTAGCGAATCTCCCCAAACTGAAGATCTCTTCATTTCGATGACGGCCGCATCGCCGGAAATAAAGTTGTTGATTGTTCTTGAGAACTGCGGATAATCATGGATGTCGTTTGCAACCAAAGCGAGTAGTTCTTCACGGGTGTTGCTTCTCCAGTCAATGTATTTGTTGAGGATTTCAAAGATTTCCGTGGTGTCGTTCTTTTTGCTTTCTTCTACGTATTTTACAATGTTATCGGCAGTGACCTCGTAAGTACAGAGCTCACATATTTCCGCATGAGCGGCGACAGCAAATACGACGGCTAAACTACGCACAAGATTTCGGATAATGCGCATCATAATGCTTTTCCTTCTTTTTGAAGTTCTTTGGATATACCTTGTATCAAATCTAGTCTGGTTATCTTTTTTCGTTTGTCTATAATTGCGGACAGTGCTGCGTAGCGTGCGACGTTGGTGAGCGCACCACCGGCCAGTTCGTATTTTTCTGCGAAATATTCAAAATTCTCTTCGCGATTTTCTACGTCGGTCTTTTCGAAGATGTTTTTCCACAAAATAAGGCGTTCTTCTGGCTCGGGCATGGGGAAATAGACCGCACTCTGGAAGCGGCGTGAAAAGGCTTCGTCGATATTTGACTTGAGGTTACTTGCCAAGATGACGATGCCCGGGAAATCTTCTACGCGTTGCAACAGGTAAGAGATTTCTTGGTTGGCGGCACGGTCGTTGGAATTGCTGGTTTGCGTCCTTGCGCCAAAGAGGGAATCGGCCTCGTCAAAGAAGAGTATCCAGTTACGGCTTTCGGCCTGGTCAAAAATGCCGGAGAGGTTTTTCTCGGTCTCGCCGATGTATTTGGAAATTACCTGCGAAAGGTCTACGCGGTAAACGTCCATGTTCATTTTTTTGCCGATGAGAGTCGCTGTCAATGTCTTGCCTGTGCCGGGCGGGCCATAAAAGAGGACGCGGTAACCGCTCTTGAGGTTTTTGCGCAACCCGAACCCGTCCAGAACTTCTTCGGAGTGGCCAATCCAGGTAACGAGCTGGTCGATTTCTTGCCTTGTTGTTTCGGCAAGGACAAGGTCTTCCCATTCTAAACGGGAGGTGATGAGCTTTGCCGGAAAGTGCATGCTGTAATCGGGCTTGTTTTGCACGCCGGTAGTGAAGTATTCCAAGTATTCCGAAGAAATGCGGAGTGCCGCAGAATTTTTGGGCTCGCCAGGTTCGCCGTATTCAAGTTGTAGGATCCGCTTCAAGACGAGTTTATGGTCGCTGTCGAAAATCCGCATGGCCTCCATGCGGCGCGAAAGGTCGTTGCCGGCGAGCAAGAAGAGCGCTGTTTCGCAGGTGGGCAAAAATCCTGAGTGGCTTTTCCCGTGCCACCCGCCGAATTCCGTGTAAGGCCTGCCGAGCAGTTTGTTGTTCAAGAAGAACGAATCGAGCGCTTGTGGGCAAAGGTGCGGGAGCAGTGCGAGCGTGAGCACTAGCCGCTCGTCAAAACCGAGCTGCATTTCGGTGACGATTTTCCCGTAGGGCGATTTTGAGGTGAGTTCTGGAGGTGTGCACTGCTGTATATCCAGCATTTTGCGTTCATCGTTGTCGGCGCAAAAATACTGCTCAAAACGCAGGTCTATGACCTCGCGGCACCAGTCGATTTCGTTCTTGAGCGATTCTTCCATTTTCACCTCTAGCGCCACTTCACATGCAAGGGAGTCTTCATCCAGGATAGTTTTACGGTAGAGTATCCCCACGGCAGCTTGTCGAGCAGCATGTCGTATGTGGAACTTTCAACCGAGAGTTCTTGCCCTTCTTCGCCATTTTCCAAGATTCCCCGGCGAATCAGGAAAGAGGCTCGCAAGCCGTCGGCAGATGTGTGCCCAAGAGCGCCCCAGTTCGCGATAACCCCTTGGAGCAGGCTGTCTGCCAGTGCCTTCAGTTCGTCTGAAATCGGGGGCAGTTCCGTGAGCTTTTCTCCGGCATCGAATCCGCAGATTAGTTGTGCTATCGACTTTTCGGCCTTGGGCGGTTCGTAGCTACCGCAAACCGTGTAGTTCAGGAGCGCAACGGCCATTTTTTTGCTCCCGTCGTCGATGAATTTGCCTGCTTTTATGCACCCTGCCTTTT
The DNA here is from genome assembly GCF_947305105.1 of uncultured Fibrobacter sp. Classification (NCBI taxonomy): domain Bacteria; kingdom Pseudomonadati; phylum Fibrobacterota; class Fibrobacteria; order Fibrobacterales; family Fibrobacteraceae; genus Fibrobacter; species uncultured Fibrobacter sp. Next base: position 7,495 of record NZ_CAMZCS010000013.1, read on the forward strand.
CGAGGAGCATCGGTATGTACGGAGTGAGCAGCACGATGCCGCTGTCCCCTGCGTGCGGCTGGCGCGGCGCAGGAGCGGTCGGTTTCTTTTGCCCGAGCGATTTCAATTTTTCAAAAACGCTACATGCGATTTGCCGGATGTCGAGCCCCGGATTTTGTGCTTGGACTCGTTTCAAGATGACTTCGGCAACGCGCAATGGGTCAAATTTTTCGTCGGCATGTTCCAGGCACCATTCGGCGATGCAGTTGTTGATGAGCTTTTCGAGCATCGTTGATTTTTCAAGAGTAAGGCGCTGGCCGCAGGAATCTTGCAAGATTTTTGCGACAGGGATACACTGCCTTTTGAGCAGGTCCATTTTGACTTGCTTCTTGAATTCTTCGGGCAATTTCTGGAGAATGTGGCCGAGCGGGTCTTGTGCAGAGATTGTCCCAAGGTCTATAGAAAGTTTGTCTAAAATTATATCTTCGCCTTCGGGGGCAAGCGAATCGAGGATGCTGTCCAGAGTTTCCATCAAGCCGTTTCGTGCGAAATCGTAAAGACGGCTCTCGATGTCGTTCGCCTGTTCGGGGTTGGCGCAGGTCAGGTCCAGAGTCATGTCGCCGATGCGGTTACATTCAATCATAGCCATAATGCCTCCGAAACGTAGTCTTCATGTCCATCGAGCCATTTCTTTGCCGTGTCCGTTCTTTCGGCGCTCCTGTAAAATTCTTCGGACATTTCCGAAGTCACCCAGTAAAAGATGGGGACCAGATGGGCGGGCAGTTCGTCACGGATAAAGCGCTCTATTCCTGCCCGCTTTTTTTGTGTATTGGTGTATGGTGTTTCGTTCGACCAGACAACGTATATTTTGCCGAATCCGTTTTCGAGATAGATGCCGTCCAGTGCGTGCATGTGTATGGAGGATTCCTTGCTAGACAATGGGATGCCAAGCATCGTCTCTATTCGGGGTTTCCACCAGATGCCGCAGCGATGGAGGTGGAGTTCGGGCAAGTGTCGCAGGTAACGTACTTTGGCGCGGAGTAAATTCCGGTATGTGGTGGTTGCATCCATGACTATTTCGCTGTCCGTATTGTCGTTTTCCCGCAACAACAGGAATAGTTCTTCTGGGAATTTGACTCCGTACATGGCGAGCATCTGGTTCAAGATTTGGTTGTAGTGCTCAAGATCGGTCTTGAGGGAATATACCGAGAATATGTCGGCAAAGTCTTGCATTGCTTGCAAGAAAATCAAGAAGATATGCTCTATCGGTTCCAGATATTTTTTGAGCTCGTCGGCGTTTTTGCTGTAACGGTAAATTGAAGGGAACTGCTCAATTAGGGGTGTAAAATCCATAAAGTTGCATGGATTGCCCTTCGGCAAACTTAGCGAAGTATTTTCGCGAATTTCGAATAACGTTTTGTGTTGGTGGTGTATCGGTTCAGTCTTGCCTTCGCTAATGGTAATGTTGCTGACTTTCTCGCCAAGGCAACGCCAGTTGCTCCAGAGAGTCGAGAATTTTTCTGCAAGAGAATCGCTGGATTCTGTGGATGATTCTGCCGGCCAAAGGCGAACTGAATAGATTCCTGGAGATTCTACATGGAACAGGACTCGCTCACAGTCAAGTTTGGTTTTGAAAAAGTGCTCGTAATCGTGGCGTGTTACGGGGAATTGCCGCATGATTTGTTCGCGGCTGTAAAGCGCTTCGCGGCTATAGTCTATTTTGCCGTCTGCTTGCGCAAGGAATGTTTCGATGTCAAATCCAGTTTTGTAACCCAAATCGGTCAGGGCGAAGACTATCTGCTCCAGGATAGTGATGCCCGGATCGTGCGGGTTGTAATCGGTCCAAACGTTTCCGCACAGTTTTTGGATATAACGGATGCCTTCGAGGCGAAGCGTCTCGTAGTCAAGCTCCTGTGGCTCCGTAATTTTTTTAAGCTGCTTAATCAAGGGCCGTTACCATGAAGTTATCGTACCAGAGTTTTGTCAGGCGGTAGCGTATGTAAGAACCGTCTTTATAAGCGCAGTGAACGCGCAGTTGTAACTTGAAGCTGTATTTTTTGCTTCCCGATTTCCAGCGCACGTCAATTTTCGAACCGCGCCCGCCGTAATATGACTGCGTCTTGTTTATTTTACTGTGTCCGTGAAAAACGTTCAAGGCAATGGCGTGAGTCAGTGCGAAGCGTCCTTCGTCTTCTTGGCCTCCGGCACCTGCCATAATTTCAAATGCCTGGCAACCGCTCATCTCGTCGGTGATGTCGTGCCATTTTCCATCGGTGGGGACTTTAAATTTTTCGTTTTCTTTGCCAATACGCCCTGAGGAGGCGATAATGCCATGAACGTCCAGTTCGCATTCGGGCTCGCGCGTGCCGATACCAACGGCAATGTCTTTTTTTTCGCTGTCGGGCTGGGGCCCCACCAACGAGAGTACGCTTGACGCTTCGTCAACTCCGGGGGTACTCAGGTGCATCCCGCTCCGCTCCGCATTCATGTCCAAGCGCATTTCGGCCTGCCACAAGGGTTGGCCTTCGGTGGAGTTCTCATAAAAGCTCATCAACTTGCCGGAATCTGTGATTTGCGAAATTTTGAGACCGGTCTCGCGAGTTTTTTCAATTCCTTCTTCTTCCATGTTGACCATGGAATCAATGAGGTCAATAAAGTCTTCTTCGCAGGGCATTTGTCCTGCTTTGAATCGATTTTTCAAAAGGGAGCGATTTAATTTAGCCATTGTTTCTCCTCTGTATGATAAAGGTGGAGCCGACTTCGAGATCGCCGTAGCCTATGGTGATGTCTCGGAATTCTTCAACTTTTGTAACAACATTGATAAAATGCTTTTTCATGGGTGTGAGAATGCTCCATGGGTATGTGCCGCGAATTTGGTTGGTGTTGTTTTCTCCAGTTTCTTCCATATGGTAATCGGTGTGGTCTTTGGAACTGATGCGGAGTACAGAAAAGTCATGGACCGCTTCAACATAGGGCAAACTTTGAATGAACATCAGGAGGCGTTCTTTGTCAAGTGTACAACCAAAAAATTGCGTCAATCCACCTTCATTCCATGGAGAAAGGTAATGGTTGATTTGTTCATTCAGTTTCAGAAGCTGTTCACCTTCATTGATGTCGTTGACAAAATCCACATTGCAGCGCACCTGTATTTTTTCGAATTGCGGGTTTATGACGACGATTTTCGAAAAAGCCGAAGTCCGTTGTTTTAGGAAGGTTTTGATGTTGTCCAAAATCATTCCGCTCAGGCATGGGTCCCAAATACGGCCTTCGTCGTAAAGGGGAGAAACGGGGACAACGAGCATATGCCCAGGGCATGCGACATCGGGTGTTTTGGGGTTGAGCCCGGCGAAGCACTTGACCAAGTGTACGTCGGGGAATTCTTCCAGAATCATGCGTTCACAGTCTTTTGCAGTCAAAACACGATTGCGGTGGTACAGGTATTCGGCAACGCGGGTTCGCATTCCGTCGTCATCTTCTTCGGGCTCCCCGCCAAAGGTCTCGTCGAATTGATAGACCTCCGAAATGCCGCTGATACTTTCTACCAGCGTGTCAATGCTTCCTGGCTTGCAGTGGCTGAAGTTTTGTATTTGCCCAAAACCTCCGCAGCGCACGACTTCGACTGCTTGCGCATAGACCGAGAAGAGGCTACTGCAATGGCGCCATTCTCCTTGGGGCTCCAAGCGAATCCAGCATAGCCCTTGAGGCATCATGGGGGAGTCTACCTGGAAATCCTTGGGGAGCGAAAGCGAGACAATCCCGGAGGTTGTAAAGTTTGCCGTTGTGTTGTACAATATGTTGTCGGCAGAGAGTTTCATCCATCCGTTTGTTCCCAGGTAAGCCCAAAGGAATCCGATTTCGTCTTCTCCGTAAATGTTGTCGGAATCGCGATTCATCTGGAAATATAGATTGACTTTTTTGCCGGCGGCTGTCGGTGAAAGCCCTAGAAAGAGAGCCCCGTCCTGGAGTTTCAAGTGATTCTTTGTGCTGATTCCCCAAGGCCGCAAGAACACGATTTGCCCATCGCTATGATCTCTGCGCCTCATATTGATTTCTGCGGTGGCGGTATAATTGACAGAAAGATTTTCCAGTTCCGGTGTGTAGGGCTGATTCGGCAAATCAAGTTCTGCACCCAAGTTCTTTTTGATGGCTTGGTGCATCAGGCTGCCACAAAGGACTTTCGAATATTCCTGATGCAAAAAGGCTTTTTCGGGCGATGCCAATTTTAGTTTGAAGAATCCGTCGCGTGAACTTGGCGTGAATTCAAAATTTTCGGCATCGTAATTTTGGCTGAACGATTTCCCGCCAAGAACACTGTCGCACGTTATGGAAAATTTGTTAGAAATGCTGTCGGGATGGGATTCGAATAAGTCGTAGAGTACAGGTGTTTGCGAACTGGACGGGTACCAGTATCCGCCCAACAAAGCCGATACCGACACTTTGAAATCTCGAGTAAGGGGAGCATCGGGGTATTGTTTGTACCAATCGCAGAAATTTCGCGTGTTGGGAATTCCGCGCCAGTTTCCGCGAATTTCGAAGGACGAAAGTCTCTTGCCCCGGATTTCTTCGCAACCTACGACAAATGAGTTCCCCAGAGCGGGCAGGGGGCCGAACGGCTGTACCGGAGTGTTCATTGAAAGCGGCCCGATATCGCTGCTGAGTGCGAGCCGTCTGCAACCCGTCACTTTTGTTTGTAACCTCACCTCGCGCAAGACCATGTTCCTGAAGTTTTTCCATGGATTGTACGACGAACTTGATGTCATGAGAATGCGCATCACAGGGTGATTCATGGTGAAATCTTTGCCATGAACAGAGGGGTCGCAATTTACGATTGACGGGGCCATATCCGGAATTTGGAAAATTAGGCCAATGCTGTTCGGGAGGTATTGAGGGTCTAGGACACATGACTCGAGTTGGTATCCCTCCGCTTCGTACCAGCCTTCTTCTGTTGTAAGCGATATGCGAAATGCGTTTGAAAATACTCTGAGGAACTGTTCGGGGCTTTGTCCTTTCTCTAGGAGTGTGCCTTTGACTGATTCTTCTTCAAAAACCATCTGTACCCTTATACGTCGGGTACCCTCGTTCAGGTAGAGTAATCGTGAAGATACGGCTAATCCGACTCGTGCATATTGCGAGGTTGTTACGCGGTCGCCAGATCGTGTGAGGCCGAACAACGGATAGGGCGTATGTTCCTTGCTTTCTAGGGCCTGCTCCGGTGTATAGGTGGGGATTTCCGTAAACATCGGAGCGCTGTTTTCGGGAATGGCAAGGGTTAAAATCTTTTGTACCTGAGTGTCGTTGAGTTCGGCGTTGGTTACGGATTCAAACTCAATGGTTTCGCCTTCTTCGTTTGTGCCTGCGGTAAATCGCGTTCCTTTGGGTAATTTGTAGTTGAAATCTTCTACCTCGATGGGGAATACGATATGGGCATGGTCACCATGTGCTTCGTTTGGCTTTTCTCCGAGCACTTTGCGGAAATAGAAGTCAATACGGCGTTCCGGCAATTCGTTCAGGTGCTTTTGGATGTGCTCTAGAAGTTTTGCGAATATGGCGTAAATGGCTGCCGAGGGTTCTGCATTCCCGTCGGCCTCCGATTCAATGGCGCGCACTAGGGCCGGAATATCTTTTTTATCGAGGACTTGCGGGCAATCGTGTTGCTGCTCGTAATCGTAGATTTTTTCGAGTAGCTGCTCTAAGGACATGTCGTTGATTGCGACAAAATCCCTCGCTAGTTCCTTGAACGAGCGGGCTTGCTGACTCAATCCATCATTGACGAAAACGTGGTCCTTCACAAATATTCCCTTATATTGAGGTGTCTGTAGCTTCGTTTATGTAGAACGGATACACCAAATTGCGGCGGCTGTTGGTGGCGATGATTTTGTAATAGATGCAGATTTCCATTACCTCGTCCATTGCTTCTGCTTTAATGTCAATGTTCTCTATTTCAATTCTTGGCTCGAATTGTTTTATGGCATCCTTGATTTCGTCCGTGATTTGCAGGAGTGTCACGTTGCTGTAATCATTGAAACAATACTTATGGATGCCGCAACCGAATTCGGGGCGCATTATGCGTTCGCCAGGGTGTGTCCCTAGCAAAATGCGCAGGCTCTCTTCGATGTCTTCTTCGGCTTCGGACATGGTGACGGTGCCATTTTCAAATTTCAATGGGAATTTCCACCCACGTCCAAGAAAAGTCAGAGAATCCATTTATCCTCCTATCTGCACCGTAGGGCAACCCAAGACGATGGTGCCGCCATGAGCGGTGGAATCGCCCATGCGCGCGGCGGGTTTCTTGTTAATCATGACCGTGGCGGAACCTTTGACAATTACGTCGGGAGGGCCTGAGCATACGCAGTTGTCTCCCATGACGGCGGCGGGCATGCCGCCAATCAAGACGGTGGGAACTCCGGGGCCGATGACTGGCCCGCCTACGTGCGGTACAGGCGGAACAGCGGGAGTCTGCATGGGGCATGTGTGCATATCGGTAATTCTTGCTGCTGGTGGCATATTTTCTCCCTAGTTGATCATGACCATGGCGCCCTTGACAACGGTCTGTCCCGAAGCCGAAATTTCTGCCGTGGCAGTCCCTTGGGCCTTGAGCCCGACTTTTGCTTTGAATTCTACGTTCAAACCTTCGCCTTTCAGGTCTGTTGCCGATTTGAGGATGATGCCGCCCTTGGCATCGACATTGAATTTCCCTTTGGTGCTGACGACGATATCCTTCGGCGAATCAAATTTGATTCCGCTGCTGCTCATTTCGACTTTGTTCTTGTCGGGATCTTCCAGAGATATTTTTTTGCCATCGTCGTCCAGTACGATTTTTCTTTTTCCCGGGGTGGTTATTGTAATGGATTTTTTTTCTTCGTCAAAAACAACACTGAGTTTTGCTCGGGTTAAAAGTTGCTTGATGTTGTTTGGCTGTTCTAGTTTCTGTGGGACATTGTTTTTTGAACTGTAGAGGCTCCCGAGAATTACAGGGCTGGATGGGTCTCCGTTAAAAAATCCGAGTACGACTTCGTCGCCTTTTTCTGGGAAAAAGAACCCGCCAATACCGTTGGAGGCGTATGGAGTCCCGAGGCGAGCCCATATTGTTTTTTCATCGCCTTGCATCAGAGGGATTTTTACTTTGACTCGATTGAGTTTGTCTGGATCGTCGTTAATCTGTTCGACAATGCCTGTCATGAGGCCCGTGATTCCACAGTTGTAACCGGAAGCTGCTGGAGCCATGGTATTGAATTTTTCGGCATACCATTCTTTTTTCATCCCAAAGGAGAAGGTCGTTTTCCAAAAGGCGGGCTCTAAGTGGTGGCGTATTCCCGATACGAGGGCGTCGCCATTAAAACGTGTGCTTATATAATCAAGTTTGAGCTTTTCGCCTAAATTTACTTTTGCGTTCCCGATGCATGTCGCATTGCCATAAATGCGGGAAAGTTCATTTTTTAGTTGTTCCGCTTTTGCCCAAGCTTTGAGTGTGTTGCTGTCTATTGGAGAATTTGTTTGCAATAAGGCGTTTGGTATGGGGAGGGCTTTTTGCAAATCAGTTGCAGCTAGGTTTCCTTGAGATTGAACGGTTTGCGCATCGGAATTGTTGGAAATCATATCTTGTTTGGTGATATCCCAGGAACATGATACCGCTTTTTTTATTTGGTTCTCGGCATCAACTGTCGCATTGAAATCAATGAGGTCGGTTCCCCAAGTGAGCGAAATGGCCGCATTCCCTCCGGCGGCAATGGGTTTTATTGAAAGGCCTTTGTTATCTGCCAATAACCAGCAACCATTTGCTTCGGCTCGGGTCATGATGAAATCCCAGTCTGTGCAGTAATATTGCAATATTTCTTTATGGGCGGCGCCCCCCATGGATGAGCTGATGTCCACATTATATTTTGATGTTATTTCGGAGACGATTTTGTCGTCGGTCTTGTTCACATAACATACGCTTTGGCGTGATTTTGTCATTGCGATTGCCTTGTGGCGGCACTCGATCTTTGTACAACTTCTTCCATTTGCTTGAGTGGTGACCCCTAGGCGTACGATTGTGCCTGTAAAAATAGGCTCAAGATTTGCATCGTATCCCGCTTTGAGCGTAATCTCCTTGCCTGGCTTTAATTGGTCATCTTCACACAGCTCAAATTTACCTCTGGTGATATCTCCATCGGCAAGGACAATCGTTGCCTTTGGGATACAATTGATGTGATAATCTACATCTGCAGATAAAATCGTCGTCGTTGAAGGTAATGCTTTCCCTCCACAGAAAAGCGCGCATTCAACAACCTGGCTGGCACTATTTAAAGGAGACTCTGGCATCTTTTACTCTCTGATTGGCGGAAATTCCAGCATCATCCCTGGCTTAATCTGTCTGAAATTTGTCAAGCCGTTGATTCGTGCTATTTGAAGATAATACGAGGGGTCGTTATAGATACGATTGCACATCAGCGGTAAAGTATCGCCTGCTTTTACTTCTACAAGGTGTGTTAAATCAGGAGATTTGTATTCTTCGTACGGCCAACCCTCAGAAAAATCTTGGACGAGATCCAAAGTGACTTCAGCGCGTAATGGGACTCCTTTGACGTTGAATAAAGTGTAATCTGTTTTTAGCCCTGAAGCATAAGCCGTAAAAGACATTCCGCACCAATGTATTTTTATTATGGGGACATTATGAGCTTCTCCATAAGGCATAATGGTTGCTTTTTTCAGGCAATCCATCATATCTTTGATGCTGTTGCATCCTTTGGGCCACAAATCTTTTGGAATCGCTCCCGTTGCATCGAGGAGGATGGTCGAAAGTTTGAATGTCGAACTTTTGAGCATGTGGAATTCTTGATTTATTCTTCCATCGAAAAAAGAAACCTTTTCAATTCCATCGATGACTGTAAATGTTTCTGGGTTCAACATGACGCTGAACGGGTCCCGATTAGGGATGCGTTGCAATTTTTTCCCGCTTTTGAAATATGGGACTAATGTCAACCTACTTAGATGTTGTGACATCTTATCTCTCCTTGTCCCATCGGATGGATTCTTCAATCATCTGGCGACATTCCCTCAAGACATCTTTTTTAAGGGAATCTGAAGATTCATGTTCCTTTTCGCCTGCTTCGATTCTTACGCTGATACTAAGGTTCCTGATTTCTAGCGACATGGTTATAATATCCTCTCTATACTTCGATATTTCAACGAAACCGTTTCTATCATCACTTCGGCCTTCATGGCGTCAAGTGTGCTGAACGACCATTTGAACGGATATGCCCCTTCAAATGTCCACGTTGCTATGGGCTTGCTCTTCTCATCTAGCAAGGTGACTTCGATGGGTTGAGGGTCCACTTGGAATGCGTTCATCGACGAATTCATGTTCTTCATGCACCATCTGAAAAATGGGTCGCTATCCTTGAGTATGGCCCGTTTCAAGACCAAATCGGAAAGCTTTATTTTTTCGGGTAAGTGGTAAACTGTCGAATTGTCACCCCCGCTGCGAACTTCCTTCGTTTCTATCGTCGTTTCCAAACCAGAGACTTCGCTGAACGCAATCTCCGATTTGCCCAACTTTACAGAAAAGTGGAATACAACGGGAATTGACCATTCGACAGTATCACCCATGGCGTCCCTTAGCTATTTGAAATCGTCATGCCTTCATGGACAATTTCAATGCTTTCTACTGCGACTTCGTTCCCTTCGGCTTTGAGTTCGTATCCCGAAATCTTGGTCGGCCAGGCGTTCTTGAGCGTCCAGGTCATTGCCGGGGCGTCTGTTTCGTCCAAAAGACTAATCGTAATATCGATCCTCTTGATCGTATTCATCTTAATCTGGTTGAACCAATCCCAGAACTTGTTGTCGCCCTTGAAAATGCCCTTCTTCATTGTGACATTGCTGTACTTGATCAGGCCAGGCATCTTAACAACAGAATAAACCTTGCTGTTGCCAACGCGGTACTTGATTTCTTCGGATTGTGCATCCAGGCCGGTAACTTCCTGGAAAGACATTTCTTGATCGCCCCATTTCACCTGAAAGTGGAATTTGGGCATCGGCCATACGCTGGCGTGTTGTGTAGAACCATCTTCTGCCATTTTTATTACCTCCTATTAGGATTTCTGTTGCTGTTGCTGGAAAGTGAGTTCAATGAATTCTGCCGGGCGAATCAAGGCGACCTTGATGGTGATGCGCAGAATGCCTTCGAGGATGTCTTCGGGGGTCATGGTTTCGCCAAGGCCCACGTGGACTTCGAATGCGTCTTCGGGGCTCGTGCCGGCGAGACCACCGCGCTTCCAGACGCTGGTCAAGAAGTTACTGATCATGCCCTTCATGGTCACCCATGTGTTCGCGGTGTTCGGCTCAAAGACGAACGCCTTCGATGCGAGCTTGATGGATTCTTCGAGCATAATCATGGTGCGGCGGACATTCACGTAACGCCAATCGAGGCTGTTGCCATCGAGCGTGCGCGCGCCCCAGACTTTGTTGCCGTCGCCCACGAAGGTGCGGATGGCGTTCACGGCCTTGCCGTTGATAGGAACGTTCAAGTCTTCTTGTTCGTCATTCGTGAGGTTGACGGTCGGAGTGATGACTCCGTTCACGCCTACGTTGGCCGGAGCTTTCCACACGCCGATGGAGTTGTCCACCAAGGTGTAGATGCCAGCCATGGCACCTGCGGGCGGCATCAAGTTCAGCTGTTCGCGGACCAAGTCCATAATCGTTGCATAGTTCGGGCAAATCACCGAAAGGGTGCGGTGGATTTTCTGCACCTGTGCATCGTCCTTCACGTCGGCGGCGGCCATTTGGGCGATTTCGGCCTTGATCTGTTCGGCCTTTTCGGCGGGCTCCGGCGGGACAGCTGCTGTGAGCATCGTCGTGAGTGCGTCCAGGTTTTCGACGTTCGCAAACGTGACTTCGTTCGGCTGCACCACGCTCGTGTTGAGCCACGGATAGTAAACCGCACCGTAATTCAAGAACGACGTCACCTTTTCGCGGAAGGTGGAGATACATTCGCGCGGTTCCTTGTAGCCGTCGAACACGTCGAGAATGGCGAAGCGGTTCTTCATCTTCGCGCAGTGGGCAAGCATCGCGTTCTGCACGTTGGCGCAGGCATCTGCAGTTTCCAGCGAGACGGCTTCGGGAATCACGACCAATGTCGGTTCCTGTTCCTTTTCGAACGGGATGATGGCTTCGGTCAAGGCTTTTTCCGAGATTTCCTCGCCGTAGGGGCCCACCGCCATGATATAGCAGGTGGCACCACCGTTCTGGTAGAACATGCGAATGGCGTCGAAGAGGCGGAAGCGGACTTTTGGCGGGACCACTTTTCCACCTTCTTCGAGCTTGTAGCGCATCAGAGCGCCCTCGCCAAAGATGGCCCTGTATTCCGCAAATGACGAAATGCGGAAGGGCTTGTTGAACACGGATTGTCCCTTGTATTCGGCCTTTTCGGTATAGCCGATAAACATGGGTATTGCCGTGGCAACTTCCACTACAGAACTTGGGAATGCGTTTTTCTCGACGAGATAGACGCCCGGAGTTTTGTATGATGTAGGCATTTTGTTTTATCTCCTATGGGGTTATGTGTTAACAAATGATTCAGCGACAATCTCTCGCCTACCGTCGAGAATGACCGTGGAGACCGATCGCGCGTCCATGTTAGGTAAACACTTTATGATTGCTTTTGACGTTTTCTTTTCACGCAACTGAAAAAGCGGAGGTGCGCCATAACGTAGCGGGATTTCTTGTTTCGATACGAATACCGATTCTCCTAGATTTCCCTTGGTGGTGTCGAAAGGGGAGGCTTCTTTGTCGCCTTTGATTTTTACGATTTCGGCTGTGTCGTTATCGGGTAGGCCCGAAATGTAGTAGTACCATTTCATTTTTTTTGTCTTGAGCGATAGCGTGATGCTTGCGCCTGATTTTCCCTGGGAATTCGCGATTTCCATGCCGAACATGGGCTTGGGAAGTTGCATTGCCTCGGGAATGTCGCCTTTTGAAGTTGTATCCCATTGCAGGGATTCGTCTTTGATCTTGGCAAACGGAATGGAATCTGTCGGGATTTCGCCGAATTCTGTTACATTCCACAGGTTGCGATGCACTGGGTATGCCCAGAAAACGAGGCTTATCTCATGGGAGAATGCAGATTCATCTGCAATCAGCCGGAATCCTCCTGCTGTTTCGCGCATCATGATGCCTTCGCGCTTCATGGTTTCTGCTGTTGGCGGGTCTGGCCGGAAGGTGAAATCTTCGCACCTGCCGCCAACGTATTCGTGTTCCATAAAAATGTCTGCCCAAATCCCGTAATTCATCAGTAGGCTCCAATAGATGCTTCTTCTGGGACGTGAACGACGTAAGGACGGTAGTACGAGTAGCCACTCCCGAGTGCGACCGTGCGGACCTTGTACATGACGGAAGGGACATATTTGCAACCCACGAGGCTCCACAAGTTGCACATTTCCTGCAAGTTCAGGTTTTCCACATCGACAATCAGCTTTTCGAGCCCTGAGTTGAGTTCCGGGAAGGAGGTTCGGTCGAAAACGCTATGGTCTTGGAAAAAGCCCACGGCTCGAGAAAGGTATTTTAGCGATTCCTCGTAATGGCTTGCCTTGAAATTGGCCGCCAAGACAATGTGCAAATTCAAGAAAATCGGCTTGGAATGAATGATGTTGCGAAATCCGTCGAATTCCGGCTTTGTGCTGGCTTGCGTCATGGAATCTTTTTCGACGTTGGCGAGGAACATGACCAGCTTGTTTGTTGCACTTTCGGATTCTCGCCCATCGTTGTCCATCATCTTCGACACAATAGCGACATTTTCTTGTGCAGAAAACTTTCTACGCAAATATTGGTTTAGCTGTGAGACTAAAAATTGCAAAGCAGCGTTAATCATAAATTTCTATTCGGTTCTTTGCGTGCAAAATAAGATAACTTTTCGAATAAAGCAATATGGAAAATTTACAACAAAATATTTTTCCATTTTTTAGGAAAAATGGTGCGTTATATTCTGTAATTACTTTTGATGTAAAATGTGTATAAAAGAGCGTACGTTATCGCTACTTTGTTATGCAGATTCTAAATAATAGTGTAAATATTTTTTTACTGCATAACTTTTGCATAACTTGTGGATGCTTAGTTAACTTCTATTTTGTATGTAAAAAGCCCTGCACTGGAGCGTAGTGCAGGGCTATATTTTTTATGTTGTTCTATAGGCTTGTTTGCCGACTATTAGTATTTGGGTTTGTCGTAGACCGCTGTTATCATGCCGGCACCGACTGTACGTCCCCCTTCGCGGATTGCGAAGCGAAGGCCCTTTTCTAGAGCGACGGGTGTGATGAGCGTGACGTAAATGCTTACGTTGTCACCCGGGAGTACCATCTCAACACCTTCCGGCAACCGGACTGTGCCGGTAACGTCTAGAGTGCGGATGTAGAACTGCGGACGGTAGCCGTTCCCGAACGGGGTGTGGCGCCCGCCTTCTTCCTTCGTGAGGACATAGATTTCTGCATCGAAATAGGAATAAGCCTTTATTGTGCCGGGGGCGGCGAGGACCATGCCACGGAGGATGTCCTTCTTTTCGGCACCGCGGAGCAGGATGCCGACATTGTCGCCGGCTTCGGCGTAATCAAGGAGCTTGCGGAACATCTCCACACCGGTGACGGTGTATATGGCGGGCTCGAGAATGCCGACGCGTTCGACCCTGTCGTTCAGGTGGATGACGCCGCGTTCGATACGGCCCGTGGCGACGGTGCCACGGCCAGTAATGGTGAACACATCTTCGACAGGTAGCAGGAATGGCTGCTGGATTTCACGCTTCGGCAGTTCGATGTAGATGTCGCAGGCTTCCAGGAGTTCCATAATCTTGCCCATGTAGAAGTTGTCTCCTTCAAGGGCCTTGAGTGCGGAACCGCGGATGACCGGGGTGTTGGCTCCGTCAAAACCGTACTGGGTCAGTAGATCGCGGATTTCCATTTCGACGAGGTCAATTTGTTCTTCGTCGTCGACCATGTCGCACTTGTTTATGAATACGACGATGTACTCTACGCCGACCTGGCGGGCAAGCAGGATATGCTCGCGCGTCTGGGGCATCGGGCCGTCGGTGGCTGCTACGACGAGGATGGCTCCGTCCATCTGGGCGGCACCGGTCACCATGTTCTTCACGTAGTCGGCGTGCCCCGGGCAGTCAACGTGAGCGTAGTGGCGGTTGGCTGTGGTGTATTCCACGTGGGAGGTGTTGATCGTGATGCCGCGGGCCTTTTCTTCTGGGGCGTTGTCGATTTCTTCAAAACGCTTGGCGTTGGCTAGGCCCTTGGCGGCGAGGGTCGTGCAGATGGCGGCCGTGAGGGTGGTTTTGCCGTGGTCAACGTGGCCGATGGTGCCGATGTTGCAGTGCGGCTTGCTTCTGTCAAAATGTTCTTTTGCCATTTTTCCTTCCTTTTGTGGGTAGTGGTTTGTCTCCAACCTTGCTAAAAACAAGTTTTTGTAAGTTTATTTTAAATAAAGATAATAAACGAATTTATTGACTTGGACTGCCATCGCTGGTTTAATTTATTCTGTAAATATTATGTTCGCTTGAATGGAGTAATCAGGGCGCGTGATAAAGGAACAGATGTCGTTTGTTTTGTCAAAGATGTAATATTGTGTTAACATTGTATATGTATTGTATTACAAATTTGAGGCGGCGACCGAGGAGACTTCGGTTTGCTCTGGGAGTCGTTTTGTTCCGTTAGCAAACAAAAAAAAGGGAGTGGTGCCTTGGCATCGCTCCCTCAGTTTTTTTTTTTGGGGGGGGGCTGTTATTACGGGCCGACTTTACGGATGATTCCGGTTGCGACAACTTTAGTTTTGTTGCGGATCCTCACCTCAAGGCCGGTTCCCAACGCCACGGATTGCGCCAATTTGATATGGGCGGAGAAGTACTTGCCGGGAGTGACTATTTTACTCAAAATTTGGATCGTTCCGGGCACCCTGGCGGTGCGGATCTGGAATTCCAGTTCCGAAACATTCTTATGATTCGGAACATTCTTCTGATCCGTAAACGGATTGTGGGGTATGCCTATGTCTTTCACTGGAATTTTAATATCGGCATCGAATTCCTTGCCTTCTTTTACGGTTCCTGGGGTGGCGACGACCATGCCTATGACAACGTCGTCTTTGCCGGCTCCACGGAGGAGAATGGACACGTCGTCGCCTTCTTTGGCGCTTTCGCGGTTTTTGTCGGAAACGCTGATGCTTGTAACGGCGTAGTTAGCTGTTTTGCCAAATCCTACACATTCGCTCATGTCGAGCAAGTTGAGAGTGCCTTGCTCGACTTTGCCCGAAACGATGGTCCCGCGCCCTGTTACTGTGGCTACGATTCCACTGATGGGAATGAGGTACGGCCTGCGCAGAATGAGTTGTTTTACGATGCCCATTCCGATTGTTCGTCCTCCTACGCGAATTGCAAAGCGCTGGTCTTTTTCCAAGGCAATCGGAGAGATCAACTGAATAGTGGCCGATGCGGTGGTACCGGGCGTTACCGTTGTCACGCCCCTTGGGAATTGCATCGTTCCTGTCACGTCAGTAGTGCGGAAGTAAAACTGGGGACGGGAACCGCTCGTGATAGGAGTGGCGCGTCCACCTTCATCGCTTGTTAACATGTATATGTCGGCATAGAAGTCGGTGTACGCTTTTATTGAACCTGGTGCTGCAAGAACCATCCCGCGCTTGAAATCGTTTTTATCTGCGCCACGAAGGAGCATGCCGACGTTGTCGCCTGCTCGTGCTTCGTCAACAGACTTGCGGAACATTTCGATTCCGGTAACTACGTATTTTTCTGTTGTGTTTGAAAGCCCGACGCGCTCAACTGTGTCTGCCAGGTGTATGACGCCTCGTTCAATGCGGCCGGTCACTACGGTGCCTCGCCCGGTAATGGTGAAAATATCTTCTATTGGCAACAGGAATGGTTTGGTGAAGTCGCCTGCGGGAACCTGAAGATACTCGTCGCAAACATCCAAAAGTTCAATAATCTTGTCTTGGTAGGCGGATTCTCCATTAATGGCTCTTTGGGAGGAACCGTGGATAACTGGTGTGTTGTCACCGTCAAAGCCGTAGCTGGGCAATTGTTCGCGTAACTCGCACTCAAGGAGATCGAGGATTTCGGGGTCGTCTACTTGGTCTGCCTTGTCTATGAAAACGACAATTTCCTTTAGACCGATTTGTTTGGCGAAAAGCATGTACTCTCGCGCTTGGGATAGAGCGGAGTTCTGGGCCTGCATGACCAATATGGCTCCATCCATTTGGGCTGCACCGATTATCATGTTTTTAATGTAATCGGCACGTGAGTTGGAGGTGTTTATAATAGCGTAGTGGCGGTTTTGGGTGTTGAACTCCTTGGCGGATGTGCTTACGCTGCAAATGCCTCGTGCATTAAGAGTCGTTAGGATCGCTGTGACCAAGGCGTTGCGGTCGCTTTCGGCCCCTAAGAATCCAAGATTCATGTGAGGCAGGCTCCTTTGAAAATGTTCTTTTGCCATATTTTCCTTCCTTTGGTGGGTGGTGGTTTATCTCCAAACTTTTTGAAAAACAATTTTTTGTAAGTTTATCGTAAATAAAGATAATAAACAAATTTATTTGTTTAGACTGCTGTTGCTTGTTTAATTTGTTCTTCAAATATTATGTTCTTTTAGATGTACTCAAAGAAGTGCGTGAATATTGTATAGCATTTGTAATACAAAGCGAGACGACTACATTTTTGATTGATTGTGTACAAAAAAAGGAGTGATGCCTTGGCACCGCTCCCTTTTTTTGGTGGGGGGGGATTTGTAGTCTTATCCTTTGATTAGTTTGCCGATTCTTGTTACGGTTCCGCTTGCAGTTTGAAGATTACTGCTGCGAACGGTAAAGGAAAGGCCTTTTTCCAATGCAACGGATTTCGCTAATTTAACGTGGACGCTGGCCGTTAATTTCGTTGTTGTGTGAGAAAGTGCTTTTATAAGGGTCATTGTTCCAGTGACAACGGCCGTACGGATATAGAATGTTAGTTCTACTTTTTTTGCTGGTTTTAAATCTTCTAAATGCGGGATGAGTTCAGGAACTTTCTTTCTGATTGCGGTGATGTCCGCATCGAATTCTGTATTCTCTGCCACGGAATTCGGGGTCGCAACAACCATGCCTCGGACGATATTTTTGTTGCTGGCGCCCCGAAGGAGCAGGCTTGCTTTGTCACCTTTCTTGGCTTTGTCAACTTGGCCAGCTTCTGTGCTAATGAGGGTAACTATGTATTCGGCGGTTTTGCCAAAACCGATGCATGCGACGGTATCTCCAACTTTGACCGTGCCTCGTTCGACCTGACCAATGACAACAGTGCCACGTCCGGTAATGAAGAAGAAGTCCTCGATGGGCATGAGGAATTTTGCCAAACGGATGTTGCCGGGGATTTTTTCCAGTGTGCCGGGCTTTAGTGTCAAATCAAGAGCCGGATCGAGCGGTTTTTTTGTAGCCATTGTTTTTCTCCTTTGTTAGGGTGAGGTGTAAGATTACGTTAAAAAAATAATAAACAAATTTTTGCCCGAACCGCCAGTGCTGGTTTAATTTGTCTAATAAATATTATGTTCGCTTGAATGTACCACAAAAAAAGAGCGGTGCTTTGGCACCGCCCTTTTAAATGAATTTGGAAAAATTAGAGCTTTTTGAACACGAGCGACGTGTTGACTCCGCCGAAGGCGAAGTTGTTGCTCATGATGTAATCAACGTCCATTTCGCGGCCGCTGCCGGTAATATAGTCGAGCGGAGCGCAAGCGGGGTCTACATTTTTGAGGTTGAGGTTCGGGCTGAACCAACCCTTGTGCATCATGTGGATGCTTGTCCAGGCTTCGATTCCGCCGCAGGCACCGAGCGTGTGGCCGATGTAGCTCTTGAGGCTGCTGATAGGCACTGCGCGCTTGCCGAGTGCATTGTAGGTGGCCCAGCTTTCGGCGTTGTCCCCCTGCGGGGTGGCAGTGCCGTGGCCGTTCACATAGCCAATCGCTTCGGGCGAGATGCCTGCATCTTCGATGGCGAGCTCCAATGCGCGTTGCATGGTTTCTGCCTTGGGCGAGGTGAGGTGATCGCCGTCGGTGTTGGTGCCAAAGCCGACAAGTTCGGCGTAAATCTTGGCTCCGCGGGCTTTTGCGTGTTCGTACTCTTCGAGGACGAGCGTGCCGCTGCCTTCGCCGATAACGAGCCCGTCGCGGTCCTTGTCATAGCTGGCGGGAGCCAGTTCGGGGTGGTCGTTCATGGTCGAGGTGGCGAACAACGTGTCGAACACAGCGGACTGGGTCGGGTTCAGTTCTTCGGCGCCACCAGCAATCATAGCGTCTTGCATGCCGTATTTGATGTATTCGTAGGCGGTGCCGATGCTGATACTGCCAGAAGTGCATGCCGTATTAGACGTGTAGAGGCGTCCTGTGAGGCCGAAGTACACCGCGATATTCACGGCGCAGGTCTGCGGCATGGACTTGATGTAGGTGGTCGCCGTAATCTTGGAGCAGTCGTCGGTGACAAGCATCGAGAAAAAGTCCACTAGCGGGTAGACGCTTCCCATGCACGAACCGTAGGCGACACCCACGCGGCCCGATTGCAAAAAGGCGGGGTCTTGGTCGAGCCCGGAATCTTTGAGGGCCCTGACGGCAGATGCCGTGGCGAGCAGGGCAACGCGGCCCATCCCGCGGATTTTTTTGCGGGGCAGGTCGGGGACTTCGAAATTGACCGGCGAGGCGAGCCGGGTGTTCATTTGCGTGTAACGGTCCCAATCGTCCATGCGGACGACCTTGTTCTTGAGCTGGTGAAGACTATCGAAAATTTCGTCGACTTCGCAGCCCAGGGCGGAAATGCAGGAGCCGCCGGTAACGACAACTCTACGGGTCATGCGAGACCTCCATTGACAGAAATGACTTGACGTGTGATGTAGGCGGCTCCCTCCGAAAGGAGGAATACCACGGTGGCTGCCACTTCGGATGGCTTGCCGACGCGCTTCATGGGCACTGCCTGCAAGATGATGTCGAGCGGGGCTTCCTTGATCATCTCGGTTTCGATGACGCCAGGGGCGACGCTGTTGACGGTGATGTTCCTGCTCGCAAGTTCCGTGGCGAGTGCTTTGGTGGCTCCGATGATGCCCGCCTTGGATGCGCTGTAGTTCACCTGACCACGGTTGCCGATGACGCCAGAAACCGACGAAATGGTGATGATGCGTCCGATGCGTTTGCGGCACATGGGCATGACGAGCGGATGCACGACATTGAAGAATCCGTTCAGGTTGGTGTCGAGCACCTTGTCCCACGATTCATCGCTCATGCCGGCGAATGTCATGTCGGAGCATACGCCTGCGTTAGAGACGATGCCGTAGTAGACGCCGTTTTCTTCGATGTCTTTTTCGAGAACTTCTTTGCACTGTTCGCGGTTGCAAATGTCGAATTGCAACGTGCGGATGCTACCTCCGGCGGCTTGAACCTTTTCGACGAGGGCGTCAACAGCCGCCTTGCCGCGGTTGTAGTGCGCGACCACAGTGTAGCCGGCTTCGGCCACGGCGAGAGCAATGGCGCTGCCAATGCCTCCGCTTGCTCCTGTAATGAGAACTTGTTTCTTGTTGTCCATTTTGTTCCTTTTGTGTTCCTTAATTTTCAAGTACCGCTTTGGGGTCGTCAATTTCAATCGTGTTGAGGACGGCGGTCGCGAAGACGGTGTCGCCTATGGAAATGTTTCCGTCGAAGGTGACGATGTTGTCCATGCGCATCGTCTGCCTTACAGAAATTTTTGCGACGGAGTTCGCCGGGAAAACGGGCTTGTTTGCGGTAAAGTTGTTCACGCTCATGATAAACCCGATTTTCGGCTCTTGACCCTGTGTCTTGCCGTAGATGCCAGAAAGTGCGGAAATGCTCTGTGCCATGTATTCGAAACCGATCCAGACCGGGATCCCGTCGATGTCGTTGTCGAAGAACATGCTGCCGGGTACGATGTCCACTTCGGTGTGGATTTCGAGCTTTTCGAAGTTGTAGTCAACGACCCTGTCGAGCAGGGACATCTTCCCGGAGTGGGGAACGATTTGCATTATTGCTTCTTTTGTTTTGTATTCTTCCATTTTAGACCTTTTCTACGATAAGCGATACATTGCAGCCGCCGAAGGCGAAAGAGTTGCTTTGGATGCGACGGATGCCTTTGCATCGGTCACCTTGGCGTACAAGGTGGACTGCGGGAATTTCGGGATCGAATTCCCCGTCGTAAAGGTGGACGGGCAAAAGCCCTTCGGGGTTGGAGTCCGAAAGTACCATGCAGCAGAAAGCGAGTTCCAAGGCACCGGCCGCACCGAGTGTGTGCCCGGTAAGCGCTTTGGTGGAACTGCAGGGGACGTTGTCGCCGAACACTTTGTGTACGGCGATGCCTTCCATGGAGTCGTTCAGGCGGGTGCCCGTGCCGTGGAGGTTGATATAGCCGATGTCGCTTGGTTCCAGGCAAGCGTCTTTGAGTGCGCTTTCCATGGCGCGGCGAGCGCCTTCGCCATCGGCCCTCGGGGCGGTGATGTGGTCGGCGTCGGCGCTTTCACCGATGCCGGTAATCTTGAATTTTGCGTTGCCGGGTTCCCTTGTGACAAGGAAGAATGCAGAGCCGTCGCCGAGGGTGATGCCTGTGCGGTTCTTGCTGAAGGGGTTGGTAGGTGTCGGGGAGACGGCCGCGAGTGAATTGAACCCGAGGACGACCGCTAACGAGGCGATGTCTACGCCTCCGATGATGGCTGCGTCGCAATCCCCTGCATAAATGTGGTGGCGTGCGGTCGCAATAGCGGTGGCACTCGAGCCGCATGCGGTGGACTGTAGTGCGCACGGGCCGTGGATGCCGAATCTGGACATGATGTATTCTAGCGGGAAGTCTGCCTTCTGCTTGTCCAGTTTGTACCCTGCGGGGAATTCTCCGTGCTGCTTATGGTAACGTAGCGCATTGATGGAAATTTCGGAACCGTTGTCGCACGACCCGATAAAGGTGCCGATGCGCCCAGCGCCATATTTGTCGATGGCCGCCTGCACGCTTTGAGCTATGTCGCGCAGCGAAATTTCGGCGAGGCGGTTGATTCGTTCGTTGTAGTAGGGGTTTTCCGGTGCAGGGAAATCTGTTGTATCGATATTCGAAACGCAGAAACGTTCTGCGCCGTGTTCTAGCGTGGTGAAATCCCCGCGTTGCCCGTTAATAAGTTTGTCAAAAACCTGGGCCTTATCGTGGCCGAGTACAGAATGGAAACTAAAATCTTGTATGTAGAGCGGCTGGTTCACTGTGCCTGCCCTCCGGTCACTGTGTAGCTGTAGTTGCGTAGGGAATTTGCCAGTTCGATGGTATTCCCGTTTTTTCGGATAGTGAGGATGTCCGTACTCCCTTTGGAAAGTTTGCGGACGGTCGTGTCCCCTTCGGTTGTCTCGGTCAGCGTGAATCCGTACGATTCAAAATGCGGTTTGAGAACGGCCATGTCGAAATAGCAGAGCTGGATATCGGCGATGATATATTCCGCTTTGATTTTCCCCATGTCCATCAGGGTGCTGTTGAAGCGGATGGAATCCCGCGAGCAGGTGATTTCGGCCAGCGTATTGCCGAAGGAACTGAACAAGACGACGCTTAAGAGCGAATCGTTCATGCGCATCCAGGCGTCCATCGAGAATTCTTTTTCACCATAACGCCCGTCGATATGCTGGGGAGCATCCATCGAGAACCCACTGCCAGAAATATCGAGCAGGTGAACAAAACTATCGTCGGTGTAGTAAACCGGTTCCACGGATAGTTTATTTTGGTTGCTGTGGCAACAGCACAGGAGCATACCAGCCATCGCGATGAGGACTTGAGCCAAACCAAATGCGCTATGATGATTGCCGTTAGAATTCATCGGGTCAAAGATAGAAAAGTTGGGGGGTCAGTTCCGTTCTTGGGTAAGTGGAGAAAGGAGGAAGCAGGTCAGTGTGCCAATAAATATCGATAATCCGAAGACATGCACGGGCTGGAACTCGCTAAAGGAGAGCGTTCCGAACGAAAGTACCGTCGTGGCCGCCGAAAGGGCAATGGCGAGAGCCGTCGTGCCGACGTGGTTGCTCCCTTCGCGGAAGAAGAGCGAGTAGTCGATCCCGACCCCTAGGGTGAGAATGACGCCCGCGATGGCGAAGAAGTTGAAGTCGATTCCGGCCAGACCAAAAATACTTGCGACCGCGATGCCTGCGCATACGGGAATGCGGATAATCTTGAATGCGGTCTTCAGGTTGTACACGGGAATGAAGATGATGAACATGAGTAAGTTCGTGATGGCGACGAGAATAATCAGGATGTGCGATATGTCTGTGAGGGACTTGCTGATTTCTGGTACTTTGTTCACGAAGTAGACTCCGTCGCAGCCGTCGGCAAGCCTAGGCAGTGCGGCAGCGTCTTTCACGTGGAGCGGGAAGACGGCGCTGTAGTAGGCACTGTCGATTTTCCCGAGCCAGAGCGTTTGCAATGCGCTTTGCCAATCGCTGGGGAACGAGTCTTCGGGGGTGATGGCGCTGAAGTTATCGAGGCTCTTTTGGAACAGGGAGTCACTGCCAAGTTGCTGTGATTTTAGGAAATCTGCGGCGTCACCTTGCAGTGCTTGTTTGATGGTCGCAAAATCTTCTTGCTGCCGTTTTTGCGATGGGACAAAGTAACTCATGGCAAGGTAGTTGCGGAAGACGGAATCCTTTTTCCCTTGTTCCATCTTGCGTACAAATACTTCTTCTTTTTGCAAAACATCTTCGGCCGACGCCCCTTTGACGATGTAGTAGCTGCCGCTCATGCCGAAATCAATGACCTTGTTTGCAAGGAACTCAGATTCTTTGAGGGAATCGGATACGGTGTAGAGGTTGTGCAAGTCGGTCTGGATGTTCAGGCGGATGAGCCCTGGAATGGCGAGCGCACAGAGCAATGCCGGTAGCGCGATTTTCAGCGGCCAGCGCAGGCGGTAGTACCAGTCGTACATGTGCGAAAGCGATGTGGCGAAGCGAGTCGCTTGCCCAGCATGGGCCGCCTTTGCTTTGGGGAATGCCTGGAAGAGGAACAACGTTGTGCAAAGTGCGCTTGCGAGCCCAGTGGCGGAGAATAGGGCCATCTGCCTCAGGAGCGGGAATGGTGCCACGGAAAGTGCAATATAGCCCAGTTCGGTTGTTGTGAACCCGAGGATTAGCCCCTTAAAAATGCGTTTGCGGACTTCTCTGCCATCGTGATTTTCGTTGGCGAATTTCCAATCGGTGAAAAAGTGGATGGCGTAGTCGATGCTGATGCCAATGATGCTCGTGCCGAATACCAGCGTGAACATGTGAATTTCCCCGAATGCGCTCCATGTGATGGCGAGAGCCGATACGACGGCCATGAGGATGGAGAACAGCGTGCTCGCGATGGGGATGAATGTCCTGAAAATAGCGATGAGGAGAGCTAGCGCGAGAATGATAGAGATAGTTGAAATCCAGGTGATTTCTTTTTGAGCGTTCTTGGAACTTTCGTAACTGTGGAACGGGACTCCCGACTTGGCGACAGAAATACCCGGATAACGTTCACGGAGGGTGTCGATTGCGGCATTGACCTGTTCCAGCACATGTCCTTCGCCTGCAATTCCCTTTTCGCCGGGCCGGATTTTTGCACTCCAGAAAATGTATGTCTTGGTAGAGTCGCTTGCGACGAGGCGCCCTTCTTTGAGGGAGAGCTTGTTCGAAAGCAGGGGAGAGTGCATCGTGAATCGCTCAAAGGCGTGCGCTCCGAGCAGGTAAGGGTCTTCTTCGAGGTGGGAAAGGTCGCTTAGGCTGAATGCGCCGTAAATGCGCTGGAGCGCTTCGTCGCGTGCGAATTGTACTCCCGCCGTGCTGGCGAGCGCCTGTATGTAGGTATCCCCGAGCAACGAGAAACGGTGATGGTAGGTGTATTCGGCAGTTCCTTCGAGGGCTCCGTCGGATACCATGTAACGGATAGATTCCAGCCTGGGGTCGCCTTTCAAAGTGGAGTCGAACCAGTCCGCCGCATCGCATGCGGTCTGGAAATCCTCGTGGCCTACGAGGATGTTCAACTGGTTCATGGTCTGTTCGCCCATCTTCTTTTCGGCATCGCCGACTTCTTTGAGCGAATTTGCCGTAGGGAGGATAGAGTAAAGCGACGTGTCGATGTTCCAGGGGCGCGCGCACAATGCAAGCACGAGCATGGTGACATGCACCATGCTCCAGATGGCGATACCTATGAATTTCGACTTATTTTTCAAGGAGAGCCTTTTCTTTGGCGGTAAGTTCGCTACTGGGCTTGGGGTTTGAAAGTTCGTATAGGAGGGGGCTCCCGCTCCCGTCTACCAATTTTATGCGTTCTAGCCAGGCGCTCCCGCTCAGTTCGATGGACTGGATTGTCTTTTTCACGGAGGATTCCCTCGGGACAAGGCCCACTGTCCAGTTTTTCCCGTGTCTGTCGAAAAACACGTGGAATCCGGCTTGCAACTTGGCTGTGCTGCCCGAAAAAACGGACTGGATTGTCTTGGCAATTTGTGCGAAGACTACGTTATCCTTGGCGCTGACTTCGCTGCGCGTACCATTCGCGTTCTGTTGTACCATCCCGGATTCGGTAATGGCGAGCTGGCTTGCGAAGGGCTTTTCGGTATCCCAGAGGAGACCGTTCCCGTTTGCGATGGTGAATTTCCCGACCGATACAAATTCCCGGTTGAGCTGCGCGATGAACTTGGTCTGCTTGAAATCTCCGCGCACGACTTTGTGTGCGGTCATGGGAGCAAAGGTGCTGTCGATGGCCGTGGATTCGCTATCCTTGACGGGGTGCTTCCAGATTTCTCCTTCGGCGGAGAATCCGTTTGTGGCAAGTAGCGCGCAGGCGCAGAACAGAATGGTGGCAAATTTCATCGGGCTTAGCATGGTGAACTATCCGTTCGCGTTAGCGAGTTTCTGCCGGTAGGCTTCAATTTTTTCAACGAGTTGCCTGGGGGAGACGAGGCTTGTTTCGCGAGTCCTCATGTCGACGGCCATTTGTGTCGATTCCGCCTTGGTGGTCACCTTGCCGGTCTCGATGTCGACGAAGGTATAGGAAAGACGGAGCCCGAATTCGTATTCGGTGATTTTCGCCGTGACGCGGACCTTTTGGCGGAACTGGAGCGGCCTCATGTACTTGACATGAACATCGACTACGGGCCAACCAAACCCGTCTTTTTCCATGTCTATGTAGGTGTAACCGATTTTATCGAGGAGTGCGCAGCGGGCCCTTTCCATGAAGTTGATGTAGTTGCCGTGCCACATGATTTGCATCGGGTCGACTTCGTAAAAGGCGACTTCGATGTCGATGGAATTTTCAATGATGGGTTCGCTCATGGCTGTTGTTCCTTTTTTTCCCAAAAATCAAAAAAGTTGTACCACTGGTAGGGATGCTCGCAGCAGCATTCTTCGACAAATGCGATGTATTCTTCTATCAGCGGCTGGATTTGTTGTTTCCGTTCTTTGCGGCTGCCCGAAAATTGGGTCGAAGCCTTGCGGATCTTGAATTCGTATTTGGAGTTCAGGCTGAAATTCTTGCAGCGGATACCGGCACCGAAATAGACGGGGGCGCCGAGGATGCTTGCGAGTATGAAGGTCCCCTCTGGAAATTCGGCCCATTCTCCGAAAAACTTGGCACGGAGAGTCCGTCCGCGGTTTGTGGCGGAGGTCCTGTCGCCGGCGATGACAATGAGATAGCCCTTGTCTATCTTGTCCTTGATCATGATTGCCGAATCGACGCCGATGTCGCTTGCGTTGATGAGGTTATCCATCAATTCCGGGTTCAGTTTGCGTAGGAGATCGTTATACTTGGAAGTACTTTCGATGTCGACGATGGGGCAGATACGCAAATCCTTGATTTTGGCATTCCCGTCGATATCGCCTAGGGACCGGAACATGTCCAAGTTGCCGAGGTGAGAACTCAATAAGATGGCACCATGCCCTGTTGTGAGGAATTTCTGGAATTCTTTTAGTTCGGGGCTAGGTTCCAAGTCCGACACGTTCAGGCGTCCCATCCAGCTGAGCATCTTTTCGAGCATCTGGAGTGCGAAACAGAGAACGTGCTTGTAGCAGTCAAGTGTTGTCGGGCTTTTTCGCCCGGTCGCTTTTGCCACCTTTTCGAGGTAGGCTCTCGAGTTTTTCCGGATGGGTTTTGCGCCGAGGAAAAAGAAAAAGCATATTATGGCGGATATCGTTACAATCAGGGGACGCGGCAGGTACTTTGCCATGAGGAGCATGAAGGTGAACGTCCAGGACGTTCCCGACGATACTTCCTTGTGCTCGGACCAGTGTTCCTGAGAGTTATCCATTTTTCTTGATTTTCCTCAAAAGCAGGATGGGGAGGCGGAATACCATGCCGAAGAAAAGCTTGGTGTGCAGCCATGAAATGGAAATGTTGTCCCGAACCATCCTGAAGTTGGAAATACCGTTTTCCGGGTACCGGACCTGGATGGGGTAGAAATTCATCTTCACGTTTCTCCACTTGAGCCTTACGAGAATTTCGATATCGAAACCCATGCGGAAGTCGGAAAGTTTGCGGATAACAGGGAGAGTCGGTTCAATCGGATAAATGCGGAATCCGCACATGGCGTCGGGAATGTCGAACGAGAGCGTCTCGACGGCAATCCAGAAGTTCGTAATCTTGCGGCCGTTTTCGCGGCTCTTGGGCACGGATTCATCGTACTGCGGAAAACCGGCGATGAGATTTCCGGGGTGCTTCTTGGAGGCCTTGACGAAAAATTCCAATGCGCCCAGGTCGTGTTGCCCGTCGGCGTCGACTTGTATGGCGTAAGAGAAACCGGCCTCGGATGCGGCTTCGATTCCCTTTGACACGGCATACCCTTTCCCGCAGTTTTTAGCGTAGGAGATGAGCGTGATTTCTGGAATCCTCTGGGCAATGTCTTCGAGAACCTTCTTGGCTTCGGGGGTGTTCCCGTCGTCGACTATGAACACATGAAGCCCTTTTTTGATGATTTCCTTGGCTACCGCCTCAACGGTGCCTTCGTGCCTGTATACGGGGATGATTGCGCAATAAGCTGTATTTTCCATAGTTTATACTTCCGTTCCGATCTTGATGGCTCCATTGGAGTATTTCTTGCCTTCCGCATTCCTGAAGCAAAAGGCAATACGTCCGGTGTCTTTGTCGTAGTTGAGATCCAGCAGGATTCGCGTGTCCGGCAAAATCGGGCTTGTGAACTTTGTACGCTGGATTTTCTGCATCGAGAGGGATGTGCCGAGATACTTGTGTGCGAGTTTCATGACGAAATTCACCTGGACTACGGCGGGGAGCAACTTGAATGTGTCGAAGTGCCCGTTGTAGAAGTCGCTTGTTTCGGGAATCTCGATTTCGATCGTTGCCGCGTTTCCCTGGACATCCGCGTTATGGATTTTGTAGTTCGGGTCTTCTTGGGAGTCTTCGAAAAGGGCCTTGATGTCTGCCGTCTTGATCTTGCCCATGGCATCCTGCGGGAGCCTTTCGGGGAACCGCCAGCGTTTGGGAATGACGGTCGATTCGAGATACTGCGAAAGGAAGTTCCTGAAGAACTTGTTCATTTCGAGCTTTGCCGCATCCTTGAATTTTTCCTTGCCGTCGCAATTGAGGGCGATCGCTGCCGCGAGGTATTGGCGCTTGCCGGCCATGGCGATGACGCGGACATCTTGCACCAGGCCTGTCTGGCGGAGTCGCATTTCGACTTCGGGGAGGGAAATGCGCTTTTCTTCGATTTTGACAATGGAATCGATGCGGCCGAGCAGCGTGAAGCGGCCGTCTTCTTCGAGCTTGACGAGGTCCGCTGTCGAGAAACCGCCCTCGTCGTAGATGTAGGGGGATTCCACGTGGAGGCAACCGTCTTGGGTCAGCGTGATGACGTTGTGCGGGAATGGCTTGTAGAGAGGCCCGTTTTTGCTCTGCCTGTGAGCCATGCAACCCGTTTCGGTGCTTCCGTAGATTTCGGTGGGCCAGTATTTGAGAATCTTTTCTGTTTCGGCGGCGGCGTCTTCGGGGAGCAGGCCACCTGCCGACAAGATAAACGGCGTTTCGGCAAAATCGACGGGCTCGTTTTTCCCGCCGGCAAGCCTCTTGAGGAACGCCGGGCTTGCGACAATCACGAGCCGGTGGGCTTTGAGCGCTTTCAACTCTTCGGGGAACTCGACCGTGTTCCTGCGGAACGGGGCTCCGCTCATCAGTGCGAGCAAGAGCGAGAAGGTGAGGCCGAAAATGTGGTGGTGATTCACCGTCCTCACGACATAGGCATGATCGTATTTTTCGAGGAACTGGGTCGCGAACTCGTTGACTTCGTCTTCTAACTGGATGAATTTCTTGGGGGATATTTTGGGCTTGCCTGTGGTTCCCGAGGTGTACATGTCCACGTCGGACGATTTCGGGTCGAACATGACCCACTTCCCGTCATCTTCGTGCTTTTCGATAACGTCTTGAATCAGTGTGGCACCGTCGGCGGGAATATCGGTCAGGAACGAGACCCCTTCCGTGCAGATTTCCTTGATGAATTCTTGCGAGCGGTTGGCAGAAATTTTTGCGGCCTTGCCGCCCTGCATCACGGCGACCAGGGCGACCATGAAGTAGTAGCTGTCTTCGAAATTCAGGAGCCATGCCTTTTGCGGCCCGGCTTCGATTTCTTGGCGGACCTTGGACACGTCGGCGGTGAAGTCGGCCCATGTTTTTATGTTGCGGTCTCCATTGCCGTCAAAGGCGAAAATGGAATCGGCGGCTCTCGAGTCGCGCGAGAAGGTGGATATGTATTTGTATTGGATCATTTTTTTCTGCACTATTTTTCGAATAATAAATTCACTTGCGAAGAGAATTCCCATGAGAATGTAGGAAATTAGCCCGTTGTACAGGGCCCATAGCTTGTCGGAGCCGGCGAAACAGGTGTATGCCGCGATACTGCCGTTAAAGACGAAGAAGGCGCACCAGACGATAGTCACTTTGGTGCAATAAGGCTCCACGAATTGGCGCTGTGCAGAGTTTTTCAGGGTCTTGTCGCCAAGGCATGCCAGCCTGAATACGAGGCTGGGGCCAAAGGCCAACGTGGAACCGAAAAGGGCGAGTAGCCCCACGCTGACGGTTACCGGGTAGAATTTCAGGGACAGGATATTGTCTGTGGCGAATGCGAAAAGTCCGCAGGCGAGAGCAAAGAAAAAAAGCAGGCTGCTTTTCAGGGCCTGCTTTCTACCCCGTCCGGCTGTCTTTAACAGGGCGACGAGGTTAAAAAATGCTATTGCTAACAGGGCGATGCTCAGGACTCTCGGGCGCAGCCCCCAAAAACAGAGACCGCAAAAAATGAGCCCTGGGTAAAGAACC
This sequence comes from uncultured Fibrobacter sp., assembly GCF_947305105.1. Taxonomy (NCBI): domain Bacteria; kingdom Pseudomonadati; phylum Fibrobacterota; class Fibrobacteria; order Fibrobacterales; family Fibrobacteraceae; genus Fibrobacter; species uncultured Fibrobacter sp. The sequence goes on from NZ_CAMZCS010000013.1 coordinate 36,754, forward strand.
GAAAGGGCGGCAAAGGAAATCTTTCCCGCCGCGGTTCTCATTTCTTCTCGCCCGATTCCTGGATGAGGTTGTAGATGGCGTCGACGACGTCTTGCAACGTGCGTACGGACTTGAACACTTCCGGGTTGATGTTGCGCGGGAGCATGGACTTGAGTTTGACGATGAGGTCGACGGCATCGATGGAGTCGAGGTCGAGGTCTTCGTAAAGTCGAGCTTCCGGAACGACCTTGGAGCTATCCATGCCGAATTCACTGATAAGGGCGTCTTGGAGTTTCTTGAGAATTTCGGATTTTTCCATGTGTGTATCCTATTTGTTGGCCGAAATAAATGCGGCAAGTGCGTTTATCGAGGCAAAATGCTTGCGGGTTTCTTCGTTTACAGCCGTGAAAGTGACACCGAAGTTTTCCTTGATGGCAAGGCCGAGTTCCAAGGCGTCGATGGAGTCCAGGCCAAGACCTTCGCCTTCGCCGAAGAGAGGAGCGTCGTCGTCGATGTCCGCCGGCGTGATGTCTTCAAGTTCAAGTGCATTGATGAGGATGTTCTTGATTCTCGTGTTGAGGTCTTCCATAAGTCCCTTTTTGTGTTATTTTTGTTTTTTTCCGAACCAAATATAGAATAGTTGTCAAATATTTTTAAATTATATTTACATATCATTATTTTGTTTTTGCGTATAATGTCCAGACATATATATATATGCAGGTTTAGCTTCTGGGCTCCGGGTTTGGAAACCGCCGAGGACTTAGCTGCCTATGCGCGTGGGGATAAGAATATTTCCTGTGTTTCCGCTGTCCCGGCGCTTCCGTTCGTGCCGATGCTCATGCGGCGCCGCCTTAGCGACGTCTCCAAGATGGCCGTCTACGTGAACCATTTTGTTTCGGAAGGGCTCCCAGAAGCGAAAATAACCTTTGCCTCGGAATTTGGCGAGGTGCGGCAGCAACTGAAAATATCGGAACACCTGATCGATACGGAGACCGTGTCTCCTGCGGCGTTCAGCCTTTCCGTGTTCAATGCCCCGGTCTCGTGCGCGACGATTGTCGAAAAAAACATGGCCGGCTATTCTGCCGCTTATGCCGGTGCGGGCTCCTTCCTGAACGGCCTTCGGGATTGCGCCGATGCGCTTTCTACGGGCGAGGGTGGCGAGCGGGTGTTCCTCTTTGCCGACGAACTTGTCCCCGAGGTTTATGCTCCGGTCGTGGAGGGTTACCCCAATGTGCCCTGTGCCATGGCTTTGCGACTTTCTGCCGAGAAGCAGCCCGGCTGTATCGAACTGGATATCGACGAAATCCCGGAAACGCACTTTGCCGCCGAACAGGCGCTTTGGCTCCTTAAAAAGATACTCGTGGAGAATCCGTGATGTTCCTTTTTCGGCGGATAGCCTACTGCTGGCGTGTATTCATCAAGTTGATGACGCTCTTCTGGTTCGGCATGGGAAGCTTGTTCCTCGCGACATCGGTGTTCCCGACGCTTTACCTGCTGTCCGGTTTCTCCAAGGAGCGGTTCGGCCGCTGGGCGCGTCTGGTTGTGCATTATTCCCATAAATTGGCCCTTGCGCATTTTGTCTATTTTGGCTTGGGGACGATCCATGTGCAACACCGAGAAAGGCTCAAGGGGCTCCGGTCCAAGGTCATCGTCGCGAACCATCCGTCCATCTTGGATGTGGTAATCCTGTTTTCGCTGATTCCCAATGGCGACTGCATCGTGAAGGGCAGCCTGGGCCAGAACCGGTTCATGAAGGGCATTGTCAATTCGATTTACATTGTGAATTCCAAGATGTTCACGAAACAGCTTGCCGAGACGGACAAGTCGCTCCAGCGGGGCAACTGCCTGATTATCTTCCCGGAAGGGACTCGTTCCGTGCCGGGGGTGCGCTGGCAGTTCAAGAAGGGCGCTGCGCGTTTCGCTCTCCATTCCAAGTGCGATGTCGTGCCGGTTTACATCGGGAGCAATGACTTTCTCGGGTTACGCAAGCACGATCCCGTATTGTCGGTCAACCGGACGGAACGGTACCATTATAACTTGGATATTCTGGATCCTATCCCAATTGAAAAATTCCTGGATTATCCGCCAAGCCAGGCCGCAAACCTCTTAACGAGGGAAATGCAGAACGTGCTGGAAGCCCGCCGTGACCAAGATGCCGCAAATGCGTAATGTACGTATGCGGTGGTAGGTATTTTTATCCATCATGCACTGACGGCTGAAATGGATGAATGCTATATTGGGGATAAAGAGGTAGAATATGAAAAAGAGTATCGGAATCTGCGTATTTTTTTCTTTGTTGATGGGTTCACTGTTCACTTTGACGGCGTGTTCCTCCTATGAACGTGTCCAGACTGCGGAAATGATGGAAGGCCTTCCGAATTGTCTCGGCTTGCACATGACGGGAGCTCGTTGGCATTATACCGACGTCAATGGAAATGCAATCGATGTTATTGGACGGTGTACTCAGGGACGGTTGCATGGAAACTTCGACTATTCGATGAACGGAATCTTGGTGGCCAGGACCAAGTTCGTCAATGGAGCGGAATATAAGACTGCTTGTCTCGTGGGCCAGAAACACAGAGCGTTTTTGCAAGCTTGTTTGAACGAGGCGGCAATGTTATATGCGCAGGGCCAACCCCGCCCGGTTTCTGAAGGGTCTGCGCAACAAACTCAGACGGTCGTGGTCCCGGTGCAGGCCGGGCAACAGGTCATGGTTCCCGTTCAGCCTGGGCAGACGGTCTTGGTTCCTACACAGCAGGATGGCCAGACGGTTCTAGTGCCTGCGCAAGCGGGCCAGGCAATCGTGGTCCCGGTCCAGCAAGGACAGCCTGTCGTGGTCCCAGTACAGCAAAATCAGACTCCAGAACAATCGGCGCCTTAATTTTTTTATCGGTAATCCGTAAAAATTATTTTTTTTTAAATTTGCGCCTAACATTCTGGATTTTTATCGTCTAATTCTGTATTTTGAGGTCATTGATTTTTAAACGACGGTTACATAAGGCCTTTTTGAATGGCCTTGCGGGTGCGCTTATCGCGGTGGGATTCGCCTATGCACAGGCGGCGTCTGCGCCCGAATCGCAATCTTCGGATACAGATCCGGCTGAAGCCCAGCCGGATCCTGCCGAGACGGAATGGCAACCGTCGATCAACTACATTGACCTTCCTCCTTCTGCAGCTCCGCTTGACAATCTTTTGCCGTTCAATGGTGTCGGTGCGAACCCGAGCCTGATGAACACGAACAAGGGGCGGGTGTTCAGTCACGATATCGACATCGCCACCCGTGAACTCGACGTGAGCGAAAAACGCGTGAATTCCATTTCCCGCGATACGACGACTCTCTGGACCGCCCACTACCCGGAACTGGCCGACTACGTGTCCGACATGTACGATGTGGGCCGTAGGCGCCTGTGGTTGAACGGGCTCGTGGGCCAGCCGAACGACGGATACGAGGCCCCTGAAACCGGTTCCGTGTTCGATATTACGATTCCGGTCAATATGCCCGCATGGATGAGGGATTTCGGCCTCGACAAGCCGAAACTCATGCTGCAGGGTACCATGGATATCCGCCTCAAGGGTTACGGCGAGAAGGACGACGCCCAAGGCAGCGACAACACGAGCCTCTGGCCGTCCCCGTCGCTTTCGTACGATCCGAGCTTCATGGTGAAGGGCAAGATTGGCCCCTACATCACGGTGGAAATCAACAACGTCGAGAGCGGCCTCGGGGTCAAGAACCAGGTCCGCGTGGTCTACGAGGAATCGTACAAGGACGAGTTTGAAGACTATATCTTGCAGCGCGTGGAAGCGGGTACCACATCTCTTACGCTCTCGGGTACGGAGTTGACGGGTTATTCCGAACAGCACCAAGGCCTGTTTGGTATCAAGGCCGACTGGAAACTGGGTGACTGGCGCCTCACGACGATTGCCTCGCAAGATGGTGGAAGCCAGGAATCTTATTCCATCAATGCGAGCGAGTCTACCACGGAATTCCAGATTCTCGATAAACAGTTCCTCGCTTACCGTTATTACTTCTTGAATCATGATGCGAGGAATGCCTATATCAATTCGGCTATTGCTGGGCGCACGGTGTCCAACTATCCGGCAAAGGACCTCAAACTTTATAAGCGTATCTCGTCGAATGCCAAGGATGTCATCGACAGCATGATTGTCGTTTATACGACTCCCGACGGTAAGAGAATTGAAAAGACCGTGATGCGCATGGCCGAAATCCCCAAGGAAGATTTCGACTACGATAGCAAGACGGGTATTTTGAAGGTGTCTGGTGCGAACCGCAACACCTTGATTGCGGCAAGCTGGAGCGATGATGGTACCGGCCGTAAGGGCGGTGACACCAAGATCCGTGACGGTTCGAAGGTCGTCCTTATCCAGTGGGATGCGACGCTCCCGGAATTGACCGACATCGACAAGTTGATGCTCAGGAACGTGTATTCTGTAGGCATTTCCGATGCAAGCTCCAGCAGCTTTATCTTGCGCATGAAGAACAAGTCCGGCGTGACGAACAGTTTCTTGAAGGATTTGGGTGTTGCCGACGAGTCGACCGGAACTCCGCTCGTTAACGACGCGACGATTTTCAAGAAGGACGCCTCCGGAAACTACACCGGCGAAATGTGGTTGCCTTGTAAGCCTCTTTCCAAATATAAGGGGCAGAAAAATGCAGCCGAACTCGCCCGTGCAAATTGCTTGGAACCTTTGCGCAATCTGGATTCTTCGGCAGCGATGTCGCAACTCTACACGCTTCCGGTTTATAACCTGAACCGCTACACGAGCAGGTTCTACTTTGAGTCAGTCGGTAAACGCCGCAATTCTACAATCAGTGTCCGCGACCCCAACTCCAGCTATTCTGTGAGTGCGGGTTCTTGTATGGACATTTCTCCGGGTTCGGAAAAGTTGACAGCCGGTTCCACGGTGCTCGTCCGCGATGTGGACTACGAAGTCAACTACGAACTGGGCCAGATTGAACTTTTGAGCGAAAGAGCCCTTGACCCCAATAAAGAAATCAAGGTGACGTTCGAGTGCGAACCTCTGTTCGAAATAGACAACAAACTGTTGTTGGGTGCTCGTGCAGAACTCCCATTGGAACGCTACGGGTTCGGCAGTGGGTCTGTGTTCGGTCTCACGGCCCTGTACAAGAGCCAGAGTACTACGGCAAAGACTCCGACACTCGGTAACGAACCGTACAACAGCTTCCTTTGGGGGATGAACCTCCGCTTGCAGGATACTATTTCTGCATTGACTTCCCTTGTCAACATGATTCCGCTCATCGAAACGCAGGCGGTTTCTAACTGGCGCTTCGAAGCCGAATTTGCAAGCAGCCGCCATAATGCCAATACGAGCGAAGCCAATGCCGCTCTGGTCGAAGACTTTGAATCGACTGCTTCTGGCCTCGTGTTCCCGATGTCCCGCCTTTCTTGGTATCCGGCGTCTCCTCCGGGTGGCGTGAGCACGAATCCTTCGACCTATATTGAAAATTTGGACTACCGTCATAAGGGTGAGTTCATCTGGCATAGCAACAGCACCGAACTGTACAAGTACATCTATCCGAACGTGGGCAATTCCGATGTCGACAACCAGCACTTGACCGTGCTCAAGATGACGTTGCGTGCCAACGACAACCTCATGGGCAATTCCTGGGGCGGTATCATGCGCCCGAACAGTTCGTATTACCAGGATTTGAGCGACTTGAAGTATATAGAGATTGTCGCCCGTGGTAATGTGGGGTCTATCTATATCGACTTGGGCTTGGTCAGTGAAGATATCTCTATCAATGGCCGGGCCCCGAACGGGCAGTACAATGGTGAAAACGAAATTGGAACGACCACGGCGTTGCACGACATGGGCCTGGATGGTGTCACCGGGAGTGACGAAGCCGACAGCTTGACGAAGTGGGTCTGCCGTGGCCCTAGCGCAAGCGATTGCGAAGACAAAACGCCCAAGGCCGATGCGGCGACAACCGATATTGCCCGCGATAACTATTCCGATAAATACGACGATGACAGTGATCCTCCGGTGAATATCAACGGTACGGAAAACAACTCCGGCGAACGCAAGTATGATACCGAAGATATCAACCGCAATGGAACTCTGGACCAGGATATCAACTTTGTCCGTTATCGCATCGATTTGTCCGATACGACATCTCCGTATATTGAAAAATTGAGGAACGGCTGGCGCAAGTGGACTATCCCGTTGAGCCAGTACGATACGATTGTTTCTCCGATGGCTGCCGACTATTTGAGCATTTTGGCCGGTGCCCAGTACACGCGTCTCTGGCTTGGAAACCTGAATCCGGGCGTTGCCGAATCCAAGGTGCAAATCGTCAGCATGGGTGTCTTGGGGAACTCCTGGGAAGAAACGACGGTTGCTGACCGCTATGTGACTTCGACTTCCGAGAACTCGCAGGTGGTGGAAGTGAACGGAGTAGAGACGATTGTTACAGAACAGGTGGCAAGCCGCGATACGAACTATATCGAAGTCTCCACGATTAACAACCGCGAAAATTCCAATACGTATTTCAAGTCGCCCAATATCAAGACCGAACGCGATACCGAAACGAATGCCCCGCTCAAGGAAACTTCGCTCCAACTCAAGTACAAGAATATGTACGCCGGTCAAGAAGTGGGTGTGACTCGTATTTTCGAGACGGACAAGAAGGACTTCTCCATGTATAAGTCCCTCAAAATGGAAATCCATTACGAAACCAAGGCCGACCATGTGCCCATCCGTTTTGCCTTGCAGTTTGGTGAGGGTTCGCTTGAAGGGTCCAATGATTATTACGAATGGAGCTTCCGCCCGGTAAAGCTGGAAGAACATTGCGGAGGCCGTCCGCAGGATTGCCACGAACAGAACTGGCTCGATAACGCCTTCTCCATGGACATCATGGACTTTTCGCAGATGAAACGTGGCCGTCGCCCGCCTTTCCTTGAACCGATCGAGAAAGATCTCGGTGGCGATCGTGAAGAACATCTGCGCTTGGTCGGTAATCCCTCTATTACGAACATCGATTGGGTCCGCTTTGTCATCATTGCCGATTCCAGCGCCTCTCCCGATGACCTCGAGGGTACGTTCTGGATAAATGATCTTCGCCTTTCCGACATGGATACGGAATGGGGCTATGCGGCGCGTGTGGGTGGCCAGGTCGACTTCGCCGATTTCGTTTCTGTTTCTGGAGCGGTTCGTTACCAGGATGGCGACTTCGCGACGCTTTCAACTTCGGGTGGTTCGCCGAAACCGAAACTGTCCGATGCGGCGACACAGCTTGATGTTTCTGGCGATATCAACTTTGCCTTGAACAAGTTCCTGAACGACAGTCTCGGTTTCCATATCCCGTTGAGCTTGGGTTACGCAAGTTCCACGAAGCGCCCGTACATGAAGCCTACGGACGACATGATTCTTGACAAGAGCAGCTTCTCCGACATTACGGGAGACATGTTCCAGAACGACTTGAGCGTGACGTCGAACAAGGAAGAACAGAAACTTCGTGACGAGGGTAAGTCCAAGGGCTATGAATCTTATACCCGTGACAAGACGCTCGGCTTGAGCTATAGCAAGGATTACAAGGCTAACGAATCGGCTATAGGCGAAGTGCTTTCGCAGGTGCTTTTGGAACGCCCGGCATGGAGCTATTCGTACCATGAGACGGAGGCGCGTGCGACAACGAGTGCGGACTCCACCTATTCTTATCATACCATTATCGAATATAAGTTGGGTACGTTCAGCTTGTTCAAGTTGACTCCGTTCGGTGGACTTGCTCGGTATGGCTGGGCTTCGGACTTTTCTAAAATCGAGTTTGAACCATGGCCGCAGACATTCGATGTTACGTTGTTCGATTTGAGCTATATCCGCTATGTGGACCAGGATCGTGATCCCGATTTTGTAGAACCGCAGGTAGACAAGGTGGTCACCTACACGACGGATTTGTCCCATAAGTTGAACATGCGTTGGAACATCTTCAATTTCCTCTCCACCTCTTACAGCTTGAACGTGAGACGCGACATGTATGGTGGTGGCGACCGTGAGGCATTCGTCAAGGAAAACTTCTTTAGCCCAGATGACGGCGGCCTCTTCGCAAGCGATGTGGTTTTTGATTACGACCATACCGACCGCAAGGTTTATGTATCCAAAGACAGTACGGTGATTATCCCGTACGACACGATTCCTCGTGTAGATGCCGACGGCAAACCTCTCGCTATCGACATGCAGAACCCGGATAGTTATGAAATCCGCTACGATACCACTGCGTTCTATAAGGTCGATAGTGTGGGTACGAGGGAATACGGTAAGTCTTACGGTATCCTGCGCAACGAACGGTCCAGGACGCAACAGTTCCGGGTGAATTTCAACCCGAATATCATCCCGTTCATTCCGTTCACGACTTCGTTCTCCTCTGATTTCAACCAGCAGAAGACAATTCCTGATGAATACGATATTTATGACGAGACGAACGTTGAGAAAAACTACTGGACTATATCACAGACCAACCGTTTTGATTTCAACCCGACGTTCAGGATTCTCGATTTCGTGAAGTCCTTCGGTAAGACAAACCCCGTGGCTCGTGGCATGGAAACGATTCGCTGGCGTGAAATCCGTTTCAACTGGACGGCAACCACCAATACTCTCGGTGAGAACTTCACTTTGGCCCAGCTGTACGAAGAACAGGGCGTCACTCCGTTCCAGTACTATCTCTACGGTCTCGGTATTGGTAACGGCTACCGTAACCGCGGGCTGTGGAACATCGTCTCGGGTGACATGGGTCTAGACCATCGCGACGACTTTAGAGATTTCGCGGAATACCGCAACCGCCATGTCGACACGCTTGTGTATCAGGGCAATTTCCGTCACTCCGTCTCCCGTTCGTTCCAGACGGGGACCAGCATCATGTTGCCGTTCTGGGATATCGGCGTGACTGGCGATTTGCAATGGAAGGAAGAATTCTCCCAGGCGCGTGAGTACCCGCTGTATATCGACACGACCACGGTCTGGCCGAAGATTGGAGTCGCTGTCAACGTGCCGAACTTCTCGCAGCGAGTTTCGTTCTTGAACGGTTTCCGTAGCGTTTCGGCGAACAGCCGCCTTGACTACACCTATGTTACCACAGTTCGCCCGTTCCAGAGCGCCGAAGATTCTTGGGGCACGGAATGGAACTTCAACCCGCTTATCCGTTTGAGCTTCCTCACGCAGAAGAACATTCGCATCGAGAACTCTGTCCGCTTAAAGATTACCGATGTCGACCGCCGACCGAAACAGGAAGTCATCGGTATCACGAGCTGGCCGGATTCTGCTGGGCATGGGATCGACACCTCGAAGTACTTCTGGGAAACCCCGTGGATCCACACCTCGCTGTATAACGACTTCGATATCAACGTGGGCGACGATTTCTCCGTTTCTTACCCGCTCAAGACGAAGCGCGGGTTCCAGTTGTGGAAATGGTATTTCAAGTTGGATAACGACATCGACCTCAAGTTTACTGCCGGCTACGATTACAAGAAGAGCATCCGCAAACAATACGATCCTGATCCAGATTACGACATGTGGAACAAGGAAAGCGGGACCGACGGAATCTTTAGACAGTGGAAATTTGATGTCGACGAGCCATACACAGTGTATAATCCGAAACTTTCGCTTACCGATCGTACCGTACCTTCGCGCACGCACGAATGGTTTGTTCGCCCGAGTGCCGGTTACCAGTTCAACAAGATTGCTTCCATGAGCAGTTATATTGAATACAGGCAAATTCACGAAAAATTGGACGACGAAACCGCCCATTTACGCCAAATTCTGCAGTTCGAAATCGCCTTGATGCTTAGGTTCAACTAATTTTCCCGATTCCGGTTTTCCGGGAAAGGATAAATTATTCTATAATGACGTTATAAGTTCATTATCCTGGAGCGTCAAGACAATGCAAATATTTTCGGCAGGGGATTATCTGTACCGCATTCGACGGTTTGTGCGGAGCCATCTTTTCGACAGGCTTGCGCAGGACGATTACGAAGTTGCACTCCCTATACCGGATTGCAGTATCATCGATACTGAAGATGCCCATCTGTATTATCCGATTTTCAAATCGGAAATCGATATCAACAAGGAAATCGATTGGCATCTAGACTTGTCGACAGGCAAACGCTTCCCGGCAAGGTTTGCTTACGATATCGATATTCGCAGTGGTTTCTTTGGCAGCGTGAAATATGTGTGGGAAGTGAACCGGATGCAGTTCCTGTTGCATCTCGCTTTTGTGTACAGGGCTTGCGGCGACCTGAAATGGCTCGTGTTGTTCTGCCATTATATCGCCACCTGGAGGGAAGATAACCCCTACATGGAAGGCGTGAATTGGTACAGCAATGTCGAAGTGAACTTGCGACTGATATGCTGGTATTTCTGTTGGCAGATACTGAATGTGGACGACTTGCGGAAGCACAATAGTGCCATAGACGAGTTTATCGGGGATGCGTGGATGCAGATGATCTGCGAACATGCAGAATACTCGTACGTACATCCGTCTCTCCATTTTTCGGCGAACAACCATAGGGTTGCAGAACTTGTCGGGCTGTTTGTGGCTGCTGCGGGCTGGAAGATTCCACACAAAAAATCGCGGCTCGCTTACGCGAAGAAGGGGCTGGAAAAAGAAATCCTCTTGCAGAACACTCCAGAGGGCGTGAACCGCGAAGAAGCTGCGGAATACATCCAGTATGTCAATGAACTCTTCTTGGTTGCGGCCATTGTGGGCAAGCGTGCCGATAGCGAATTTTCCAAGGCTTACGACGAACGCCTGCATGCCATGGCGAACTACATGAACGCATTTGTCGATAGCCACTACAACTATCCTATGTACGGTGACGGTGACGACCGGTATGTGTTGCGGCCAGATGCGGGCGGGCATTTCAATAATTTCAAGTCGCTGCTTGTTTCTTTTGCCACCTATTTTGGCGATGCCTCGTTTAAGCGCGAAGGCCTTGTCTGGGACGAGAAAAACAGTATCCTTTTCGGGGAAGAGGGCAAGAAAAAATTTGAGTCGCTTCCCTGCACGCCGCTCCAAGACGGAAACAGGTTCTTTGCGCAAAGCGGCCACTTCGTATTTAGGAAGTTGGAGCAGGATCACGAAACCTATATGCATTTTGATGCTGCTCCGCTTGGCTACTTGAGCATTGCGGCGCATGGGCATGCCGATGCGTTGTCGTTTATCTTGCATGTAGACGGGCACCCTGTCATTGTGGATCCGGGAACGTACTCCTGCTATATGGATAAGAACCTTCGCGATTATTTTGTGAGTACGTTAGCCCATAATACCATTTGCGTGAACGGTAAAAACCAGGCAGAGCAGATTGGGCGTACGATGTGGCAGAATCATTACAAGGTGAATGTCATCTCGTGCGATGAAACTGCGGGCGAGGTGACTGCTTCCCATGACGGTTATGCACCCGAGGGCGTAATACACACGCGCCAAGTCCGGTACGACCGTGAAAGTGACGAATTTACAATCACAGATTCCTTGCTGTGCGCGAAAAATGCCGTTTTAGAAATCCCGTTCCACTTGCATCCGGATGCCTCTGTGGAATTGCGCGGATCGACGGCTGAAATTTCTGTGCCGGGTTGCCGCCGCGTGGTCCTTGAACTGGATTCAAAACTCTCTTACTCCGTCCGCGACGATGGTTGGTATTCCGAACACTTTGACGATAAAGTACCGACAAAGTTCCTTTATGCCAAAATCGAATGTAGCGGCAATACCGATTTTGTGACCAAGGTAAAAATCATCTAGAACATTTGTTCCTGATAAATCTCGTTATTCTGAACAAAAAAAATTACATTCGCCTGCGGTGAATGACTTTATGTTATATTTACAACGGGGTATGGGAAACCTAAACGATGTGGAGTTTTTATGCCGTTGTCTCTGGGGTTGAAGATTGCCTTGCTTGTGGCCTTTTTCGCAGGCAGTCTTATGGCTGAAACGTTGTCTTTGGATAACCTCGATTGTCCCGAGAACGAATACTATTATGCTGCGAGGAAACGAACCGCTCTAAAGATGTTCCAGTATTGCCAGAAGAAAAAGCCTTCTTCGTTTACGTTTTCGGTTGGATTGTGGATCGGAGGCTTCAGGGTGGTGGATGTACCGGTCTATCAGAAGGACACGGATTCCTACGAAGACGATACGCAGGGCATGCCGTTCGAACGGCCAGAAGTGAAAAAGCTTGAAAAAGACGAGTGCCTGAATCAATATACGATGTATGTGGATACGCTTGCGGCGTGCCTTTCTAAAACGTTCCCGCAAAAGAGCCTATTCTCAAGGGAAGAACTTTCTGCTTATTTTGTTGTCGGAGAGGCTGTCGGGCCTTTCTGGGAAATGATTGATAAGTATGGGCAGGAAAATTCACCGATGCTTAACGAAAACGTTGTTGACCGTTATAATGAAAAAGACGAAACATTTCTTGCATGGCTTATGGATGAAACCCGTTTTGTCGGACGTATGTCCGCCTTGCCGATTACGCGCGAAGATAAAGATGTCGCTTTGCTCTATTTCCGGTATTTGAAAATGAAATACGACCGTAAATACTGCGTTGCTCAATCGGAGGGATATTCGGAATGCAGAAAGAAAATTTGGGTTGAAAGGCAAAGGTCGGCTTTCTTCGAGAAATATCCGGACTCGCGCCATCGGGCATTTATCAAGAAGGAAATGGTGTTCGAAGAGCTTACTCCAGAAGAAGAGGAAAATGCAAAGCGTTACGATGCGGCAATGATGGAATCGAATAGGATTGTCGAAGGGGAGTACGATGAATTCGTGAGAAGAATGAAAGAACGACGTGAAGATATTAAGGAAGAGAAGGAAATTGCGGCAGAAAAATTCCAGTGGGGTATCTCTGCTTTTGGGGCGTATGGTCCTCTATTATGGGCTCCTTGTAGTGATTATGACGATCAGTACGATGTTTCTGCCTTGGCGACGCTCGGCTCTAAGTTCCAATATCGTTGGTTCGCCGCTCAATTCCAGTACGACATCTCTTTTGGAGACAACGCTCATGGCGATGTCGTGTCGTATAAGGGATTTTCTGTTATGGCTGGAGTCTCTGCGGGTGCGTACAAGGTGTTTGTGGCGGATCTCCTTTTAGGCGTTTCGGTCGTTGATGCTTATCCTGTTGAGGAAAAACTGCATACCATAAAAAATACGGTTGGATTTGCGGGAGCCTTTCAGTTGAATTACTTTATTCCGATAACAAAATCCTTGGATATTTTTCCGCATGTTGAACTTTCGACTAGGCTTGCTCCGTATTTTCAATGGAATGCTAGACAAGACAGAATCTGGGGGACGTCTGGCGATCTCATGACCACGATTAGTTTCGGTTTGGGTGTCCGTTTTTGGAAGCCGAAAACAAAGAAGTCTGCATCCGAAGAAAGACAGCAAGCTGTTGAACCGGATGAGTCGGAATATGTTGATTCGGGAGAGTTCCATTAGGGAGGTTTGATGTCTAGACGCGTTGCTTTGTTTGTTGTTGCGTGTGCGCTTTTCCTGGCGACCGACTTGTGGGCAGCAATGTTTGTGTGCCCTAAAGACGAAAGCCAGTTTGTTCAGAAGAAACACGAAATGTTGCAAAAATTCAAGAACTGCCAGAAAGAGTATTCTGTCAACAGTGTTTCCGTTTCCACTGGAGTCCCTGGCCTCAGTGTGAAGGTTTGGGAAGGCGAATCGGGTGTTGAAGATAGGCTCCTGTGTCTTGAAGCGTATACACAAGAAATTGCCTTGGTAGAACAATGCCTCCAGGCTGTGCTGCCCGGCAAAAACTTTTTTTCCCGTGATGAATATGCGGGGCTCCTCTTGAACCGTGAACAGATGAGCGAATACTGGCAATTGATAGACCGCTATGCGACTGAAGCCCGCCCAAGGACGTTTGAATCCGTGATAGACCGCTTCGATACCAAGAACGAGGAAGTCATGTTCAAGACGTTGTCGGAAACAAGGCTTGTTGATGGCCTAAATACTATGTCGCTTTCCCGCGAAGATAAGGATGTCGCAATTCTTTATTTTCGCTATTTGATGTCGACATATAACTATGAGTTTTTCCATAAGCGGAATGACGAATGGTATTCAGGTCTCGGATGGCTGGATCAGGAGAAAAAGAATTTCCTAGAGAAATATCCTAATTCTCGACACAGGGCATTTGTGGAAAGAGAAATGATTCGTATCTATCCGACCGAAGAGGAAAAAATCGAGATGGGTACGGAAAAAGTCCGCCAGCAAATCGCCAAGAAGGCCGTATGGATGTCCCTTTCAATGTTCGGCATCGTTGGGCTTCCTTTAATGGATGGCTACGATACAGAGAATGTTGATATTCCGGCCCTGTTCTCTTTGGGCTTGAAATACCAGTTCCGTTTTTTGTCGGCTCAGTATGAATACTTCTTCTCTTGCGGCGGCAATAGCCATGACGGAGCCTTTTCCGAAAAAGGAATGGCGCTGATGCTTGGGTTCTCTGCCGGATCGTACAGGCGTTTTAATATTGATTTCCTTCTGGGTCTATCTCTCCTGGATGTGTATCCGAACAAAGAGGATCTCCCTATACAGAAGAATGCCGTATATCCTCGGACAGCCATCCAAGGGAGCGTGTTCTTCCCTATCGCAGAATCTTGGGACATGTTCCTCCACACTCAATTTTCGCTAGGCCTCAATCCTGCGGGTAGCTATTCCCATTATCATGAGGAAGATGAAGTTGAAGTGGGTTTTATGGGCGTAGTGAGTGTCGGTATTGGTTTCCGCTTCTGGAAACCGAGGCCTGTCTCGAGCTATCCTGAAAAATACACGAAAAATTTATAAAGGAAATGCTTCATGAATCGGTTACTTGTCTTGTTCCTGTGTTTTGCTGCGATGCTTTTGGTGTCGTGTGGCGGCACTCGTTTGAACGTTGACCCCACATGGAACGAAAAACCGAAATCTTTGACTGTCCTCATTACAGAACCCTATGTGTCAAATACGGATGACCTTGAAGACGACCTCCCGGAATACACCACGAAATTTGGAGAGTGGATGGCGTCGCAGTTGCAAATGGAACTGCAGTTGCGCACAGGGGTGAATGCCGAAATGAGAATCGAAAAGGATGAAAATTTTGCATTTGCCCAATTGCCTATAGGCAAAAATATGGTTGACTTCCAGCTCCCGAATCCCGAAAAGATTAAAGGCCTGCACGGGATGGTTCTTACGGTTCATCCGATTCAGTTTTGGCGTGATATGGCCCCGTGTGTAGGGCAGGGCGGTTGCTTCAATAACAAGTTCTTGATGGCCAAGGGAACCTACGTCTTTACAGATGTGGATAGCCGCCGTATTATGGGCCATGGCGTCTTTGGCGTTAGCAGCAGTTTTTCTTTTGCGATGACCAAAGGGAACTGGGAAGATGTCGTCAAGTCAATGGCGAAGGAGATTGTCGAGGATACCCCGCTGGAATAGCGTTGCTTACCTGACAATTCCCACGTTGGATTTTTTCACGAAGCCGCGGATGGCGTCGCCCAGGCGGATTTCGACGAAGTTGCCCTGTTCCGAGAGCACTTCGAAGCTCGTACCTTCGGAAAGCGTGTTGAGTGTTTGAGACCTGTCGCTCGGGGCGCTGGTGATGTCGGCATCCTTTGCGGTGACGACTCCCGTGATTTCTGTTTCGGCGACAAACGCCTTGTAGGCGGCACTCGTGCCGATGACACCGAATATGACGGCGATAAAGAATACCGCTCCAGTGCAGGCGTTCTTCGCGCGGTCCCCGTGGACGAGGATGCGCAATACAGAGACAATAGCAATGAGCCAGAACAGGCCGAGCAGCACAAAGAGTTGCACCTTGAGCGATAACGCATGGTGCGCCTTGAACAGCGCCGAGAGAATCGGGTTCTCCTCTTCGTCGTCCACCTTGTCCTTGGTCATGGCCTGGGCGAATTCCAAGTTGTGCATGTAGTCTTCGTCGTTGGGGCGGAGTCGTAGTGCGGTCTTGTAATTATAGATGGCAAATCCGAGCTGGCCGTTACGGAAATAGGCGTTGCCCAGATTGTAGTAGAGGTCCGCGTTCTGGTAGCCGTTGTCGACGCAGTTCTGCCATTCGTCAATAGCGCGTTCGTATTCACCTTCGTTGTAGGCCTTTGTCCCGGCGTCGATCCCGGCACAACCCGCACTTTCCGCAAAACTAGCGACAGTACCACCAATCAGTACGATCAATGCGAATAGAAAAGATTTCAACTTCATGTTACTACGTTCCTTCCAAATTCTATTTACTTCTTCAATCAGGTTCGAGGCCCGAGCTGTGAGGTCATCGATGACCGGCGGAGATTGCTTCCGCCACGCTTCGCTCGCGGCAGGCTCTGGCAATCGCCCCTCGCAATGACAAAACCTAACCACCAACCACTTCCTACTTCCTACTGTCTACTTCCTACTACCTACTAACTCACACAACTCTTCCACGCTCTTGAGCATGGCGTCTTGTTCGTTGCGGGTGGTTGACACTGGCGCAAACCGTGCAAATGCACACTTCTCGAGCCACTTGTCAATCTTGTCGATGGCGCCCTCGTCGAGCCCGAGCTTCCCGAGTTCCAGCTTCATCTGGTCGCGGGTCATGCCTTTGAATTCCAGGTTGTTGATGTCGCTCAGGTAGTCGATGAGCCCGGCTTCGAGTGCCGCGTAGAATGCCTTGGTGTCGCCGTTTTTCATGGCTGCATGTGCGCTCGCGAACTTGCCCTTGAGCATCTTCTTCGCCTTGCCTTTGCGGATGAGCGCCGCGTCGCTGCTATGCTTGCGGTGGCTGCGGATGAGGCAGACTGCCACGAGGTAGAACGGGATGGCTGCGGCAAAGAGAATCCAGAAAACGATGTTCCTGTGCGGAGCCGGAGATTCTCCGTTGCCCTTGATAGCGTGGATAAAGCGGATGTCGCTGCCGAGCGCTTCGATTTCTTGCTTTTGCACTGTGGTGGGGCGGGTGGCTGCCGGCATGAATGCGGCTTCGGTCGCTGCGTCGCCCTTCTCAACCTCGATGGTCCAAGGGCCGAGCGTTTCGGACTGGTATGCCCTCTTGGCCGGGTCGAACCACGAGTACGAAATTTCCGGGATTTCGAACGTGCCCTTCTTTTTGGGGTAGAGGAATATCTTGATGCTCTTGGTTGTCACGACCTTGCTGCCGGATATCTTCTTGTCGATGCTGTTTTCGGGCGGCACGGAACGGAAGTCGTCAAAGCTGGGCAGTTTCGGGTCGGTGATGGTGCCGGGTGTTCCGTCGCCCCTGATGGTGATGGAGAGTGTGAGCGCTTCGCCGACCTTCAGGTGGTCTTTGTCGAAGTCTGCATTAAAGCTGTAGTTGCCCACCATTCCCGAGAAGTTTGCGGGCCTCCCCTCGGCAGGGAGCGGCTTTACGCTGATGTTCACTACGGGGGTGGTCGCTTCGGTCTCGATGGATTCCTGCTTCACGCTCCGGCTCGAGAACGACATGTTGCCCATCTGTTTTTTCTCTTCGACAACCTTGGGCTCGCCGCGTTTGGTATACTTGAACTTGAACGGCGGAATCTGGAGGTTGCCGCTCTTGGTGGGGCTGAGCCAGGCGAATTTCGCGCTCGCCTGCATTTCGCGGCGGGCACCTTCGACCGGCTTGAATTCCATGTTGGAGAGGTCGCTCCTGTGGACGATAAAGTCGCTGCCGGTGTTCATGTCGGTGGCCTGGAGGTTCCCTTCGAAATGTTCGAAGGTGTGGAAGCCAAGCGTGACGTAGAACTGTTCCCCTTCGTAGATGCTCTTTTTGCTCGGGGTGAGGCTCACGGCCAAGGCGTCGTCGTTGTAGGAACGCTGCACGTTGACGGGAATGCTCCCGCTGACGGCCTGCGGTTCCCCGTTGATTGTCCAGATAATCTGTCCCACGTCAATCTGTCCCGTCCTTTTGGGGGCCCGGACCTTGAATGTGTAAATGCGCGCCTTGTAGGCCCTGCCGCCGCCACCGAAGAACGATTCGAACATGTCGTCAAAACCGGGACGGATGACTTGGTCTGTACTGTCGAGGCCCATGAAGGTAAAGCCGTTCTTTGTCTCTAGTTGGGGGACTTCCCTGTTGCCCGGGAGTTCCTGCAGGGGGACGATAAACTGGAGGCCGAATGCCTGCCCGGCTTCGATGCGTTCGCGGTCCAACTGGAGCGTTGGCCGTGCCGCTGCGAGAGCTGCGAGGGCGAGGCAAGTAATTAAAACGCGTTTCATGCTCCCAAATTTACCAATTTTCCTTGTGCGAGATGTAATCGGTTGTGGGCAAATGGAGCCGTGAAATCCGCTGTCGGGGAGGGGGTAGTTTGGCAGGTAATGAAAAAAAAGCATTTCTTATATACTTTTTTCCCTTGAAACGTTAGTAAAAAATTGTTAATATTGGCGCCGACAAAAGAAAATGGCGATAAAACGTCGGAAAACAAGGTTAAAAGGAGAATAAAATGTACTGCATCCTCGCTGTCCTGCTGGTCAAGGGATTCAAGAAGTACGCTAAGCACGCCTAATCGGTAAAGCTGGCTTGATTTTTTGGGATCACTTTGGAAAACAAGGTACCCCCGGTTTATTGACCGGGGTTGTCTTTTTTTAGGGGGGAAACGGCGCCTCCCGTTGCCTGTTCCGTTTTTTTGTGTTATAATTAGTATAGAAGCTGTTCCTTAGGAACAGGTGAAGGAGAAAAAATGGAAGAAAAGAAGGAATACGTTGCTCCCGAGATGAAGGTCGTGGACATGGAATACACGCAGATGCTGTGTGGCAGTTGTGTGTGCCCTGATGAGAATCCATGCACCTGTGATGAGATAGGATAAAAATCTTCTTCTCTCACTAATTATATAGATGCATGGAAAAATCACGCAATATCTTTTCGCGCGTATAAGCACACGTTGGCTAGCCCGCTGTGCTTAATTTTTTAGGTCGGTAGCCTTAGTCAAAATTTAAACTGCGCCGGTACGGCGTGAATCCTGCATTCCGTATAAATTCTTCGGCCGCCTCGATGGTCGTGAGCCCGTGGTTCTGTAATACGTTTTCTTCTATCACGATGCTGTTGATGTCGTCGGCGCCGCTGTGCAGCCCGAGTTCGCCGAGCGATAGCCCCATGCCGAGCAGCGAGACTTCGATGTGCGGGATATTGTCAAGGTAAAGGCGGCTGAGGGCGAGCAACTTGAGGTATTCGTCGCCGCGCACGTGCCGGATGGGAAACTTGTCCGTCTGCGGCTGGAATGTCCACACCACGAAACTCTTGAACCCTTGCGCAATGTCCTGCGTCTTGCGCACGTAATCCAAATGCTCGATGATTTCTTCGGGCGTCTCCACACTGCCGAACACGATGTTTGCACTGCCGGGGAGTCCCTTCTTGTGGCAGGCTGCGAGCGTATCGCACCACTGCTGCGCGGGGAGCTTCTTGGGACTGAGCATTTGTCGCATGCGGTCGGAGAGGATTTCGGCGCCTGCGCCCGGCACGGAACTGAGCCCGGCCTCCTTGAATATGTCGAGCAGTTCGTCCAAAGCAATGTTGCTGAACTCCGCGATGCGCACGAGCTCCACCGGCGAGAATCCGCGTACTTTCACGCCCATTTCTTGCGTGAGCATCTTGAGCACGTCGGTGTAGTAGCTGAGCGGGATTTCCCGGTTCACGCCCCCTTGCAAAAAAATCTGGTCGGCGCCTTTGGCCTTCGCTTCAATCGTCTTCTGCCGGATTTCGTCGAGGCTAAGTATGTAGGCTTCGGGGCTATGTGCCGGCCTGCAAAAACTGCAAAAACTGCACGTGACTTCGCAGACGTTCGTGTAGTTCACGATGCGGAATGCCGTGTAACCCACTTTGTTTTCGGGGTGCATGCGCCTGCGCACGGCATCGGCGGTCTCTGCGACCTCGGTCCACGGGGCGTTTTTCAATATATCGAGCGCTTCGGCGGGGGTAATTCGCCCGTTTTGAACAGCTTTTTGTAAGATAGGGTTCACGCAAACAAGATAATTCTTTTCTTGCCGTTTGTAAACTTTTTGCCGTGGATTTATTGTCCATGAAAAACATTCCGGGGCTGTGACGTTTCCCACATTATGAGGATATCTTGATAAGGCAATATGAGGAATATTGGCAATATGAGGATGTTTTGGTATGAAAAGTACACTAGCAATAGCTGTGTCGCTCGTTTGCTCTGTTGCTCTCTCGGCAGTTGAGGCGAGTGCGTTCACCGTAACCGGTAAGGTCAATGACGAAAGTGGCAAGGCCATCGAAAAGGCTTCTGTCACTCTTTTGGGCAAGGGCCTCCGTGCGGAAACCGATGCGACGGGATCGTTTTCCCTCCATCAAGACGAGGCCGTTCCTGGGAATCCGGGGCAAGTCGGTCCACAGGACTCGGCGGCTTCTGTTGGAGGTAATCTGACAGATTCGCTCCAGGGGCTTGCGGTATCGCGACCTGTGGGGTATTTGTCGGTGAACAATGGGGTGCTTTCGTTCTCCCAGAGTTCAGGCAGCCCAGTTCGCGTGCAAGTGTTCGACATGGTGGGCAACCGCCTGCTCGACGAGACCCTGTACGGCACGGGAACGGTAGACATGAATGCGTCTATTAAGGCTAGGGGTACTTACTTTGCCCGCGTCAAGGTTGGCAGTGCGCAACAGAACTTCAAGTTCACTGCCGACGGGAGCTTTTCCGCCGCATTCGGCGAAAAAGCCCACGCACGGGCTTTACTCAAAGTGGGCGACAACGATGACCTTCGCGTGATTGCGAATGGCTACGATACGCTCACGGTTCATCTGACCAATTTGGATACGAACTTGACGCTCGTCTTGAAAAAGCCTGCGCCGCCACAACCGCAGTATGCTTATGGTTGGGGCTTGAAGAACGACCCCGTTCCCAGTAGCGGTTGCGGTAAAGACACCAAGCTCGACTACAAGTACCGTGGCGACAAGCCCTACATCGAATTCAAGTGGAGCAAGGGAACGCGCACCGTGCGCATCGATATCCCCAAGAGCTACGACAAGAACAAACCGTACAAACTCATTTTCGGAATGCAGTGCATGGGCGGCTGGGCCGGCGGCGTGCAGGACGAAGGCTATTATGGTCTGAAGCAGTTTGACAAGGATGAGACTGTCATCTTCGTCGCCCCCGAGGGCAACGGAAACCAGGCCCCGTGGGCTCAGGATGACTACACGCTTTTCGATGAACTTCTCGCTTATCTCGAAGGCAACTTCTGCATTGACTCTAGCCGCGTGTTCTCGACAGGCTTTAGCTACGGCTCCATGTTCAGTAACGGACTTTCATGGAACCACCAGGAAGTGCTCCGCGCCGTGGCCGTGTACGAGACCGCCGAACGCAACATCTGGCTCCCGGAACGCAAGAAAATGGGTGTCGGTTGGATGGGTGTGCTCGGCTTGCAAGATGACTTGTGCCGCCCGGAAATGGGACGTGCCGCCCGCGACATTATCCTGGAACTCAACTCCGAAGGTGGCAAGGCCAAGAACGAAAAGGCTCAGGAATATGGTGGCAACGGTCCGCATGTGTGCTACGATTACACGACTGTCGAGGAACGCTTCCCAGTTCGCTGGTGCACGCAGAACGGTGGCCACATCTGGGATCACAAGGATCCGGGCCAATTCCAGTCTTGGGTTCCGCAGACTACATGGGATTTCTTCAATAAGTTCTAGGCAAAATTTATACTCCTCCAAAAACAAACATCTTTCTGCATTGCAGAAAGGTGTTTTTCTTTATGGGTTGTTTGATGAGATGGAAATTCAAGGGTAGCACCGCATAGGCCCGTTTTCTATATTTGATATTATGGAATTTAAGCGTTTTGAGGCCTTAATCGAGATGTTCCCGCAGGTGCAGATTTTTAGCACCGAAGGCGAGGACTTGGATAGGGTCATTACTCATTTTTTGAACCAGCAGAAAAACGTCTCCACGATGTCGGAAGCGATGCAGCGGAAAATCCAGCATGCGCTCGCCCCGTTTTTCCAGCAGCGGTTCATCAGCCTGCACGACGAAGAAGCTCCGTTGGTGCGGCACCTGCTTTTGAAAAAGAAGTTCTTTTTGCAGACGGACCGCTATATCGACGATATGGCCTGGCCGGAAACCGACCCCGAGAAATTGGACGAAGCACTTTCGATTGCGGAACTTTCGCCGGAAATTCTAGACCGCAAACTGCTGAGCCTTTCGAACGGCGAACTGCGCCGCGTGTTGCTTGCGCGCATGTGGATGGAAAAACCGGAATGGATTTACTTCAACGACTTGTTCGGTGGACTCGACCCGGAATTCCGTAGCCACTTGGCCGCGAGTGTGGTGGACTTGTCGAAACGCCCCGGCGTGAAACTTGCCGTGCGCCTTGCTCGCGAAGATGAACTGCTGCCGGAAATCCCTGCGTTCGTTTATGCGAATAAAACCTTTACGCAGTACGCAGGAGAACTCCCGAGTGCCGCCGCGAAACCCAAGTACACGAAGGCGGAGCTGAAGGACTACGAGATAGTGGAACTTCGTGGAAGTTCCCTGAGCTTGCCGAAGGGAACTGTAGTTGATTCAAATCAGGTGGTTCGGCAGGCTCACCAACCTGATTCGCAGTCCACTGCCGAGATTTTGTTTGACCTCAAAAACGTCAACGTCCAATTCGGGGATACGACGGTGCTCAAGAATCTCAACTGGACGGTGCGCAAAGGCGAACACTGGGCGGTGATGGGCGAGAATGGTGCCGGCAAGAGTACGCTCCTCGGGATGCTCACGGCCGACCACCCGCAAATCTACAAGAACGACATTACTTTGTTAGGAGAACGTCCGGGGCATGGCCTCAACATTTGGGACCACAAGGCGAAACTCGGGTTCTTCTCTCCTGAACTTGCGCTCCAGTATCGTGAAGACCTGGACCTTTCCGAGGTGCTTTGCACGGGCTTTACCGCTAACCTCTGCAAGGCGGAGAACACCACCTGGGAAGAACGCGCAAAGGCGAAGGAGTGGCTTGAGTACCTTGGCTTTTCGGATGTGCATGCTCGCTTCCGCAACCTTTCGCCTATCGACAAGCGAGTGGTGCTCATGGCGCGTGCCGCTATCCGCCCGCCCGAGGTGCTACTGCTCGACGAACCCACGCAGGGGCTCAAGGGCGAATACCGCGAGAAACTCTTTAACCTGCTGCAACTGCTTTCGACCGAGACGACCATCATCCTGGTGAGCCACTACGAAGAAGAATGGCCACCTTGCATGACGCATCTCTTGAGAATGCCTAAGTTTTCGTAACCACCAACCACTTCCTACTGTCTACTTCCTACTTCTAACTTCCTACTTCCAACTCCCCTATGCAACTGAACGAACAAAATATCTTAAGTGCCTTGCGTGCGGTCCAGGATCCGGACCTGCACAAGAACATCGTGGAACTGAACTTTGTCCAGAACCTGAAGATAGAGGGCGACAAGGTGAGCTTCGACCTGCGGCTCACGACTCCGGCATGCCCCATCCGTGACCAGTTCAAGGACCAGTGCATTGCCATCGTCAAGAGCCTCGGCGCAAGCGAGGTGAACGTGACGTTCACGGCGCAGGGCCGTGTAGATGGTGGCAACGCCGCAACGCAGGCTCCGAAGGTTTCCTACATCGGTGAGGTGTCGCATGTGGTCGCGGTCGCGAGCGGCAAGGGCGGCGTGGGCAAGTCGACCGTGACGGCGAACCTCGCGATGGCGCTCAGCCTCTCGGGGGCCCGAGTGGGAATCTTGGATGCCGACATCTATGGCCCGAGCATGGGGCTCATGTTCGGCATCGACCGCGCTCCCGAAGTTTTTGACGACAATACGATTGCGCCTGTCGAGGCGAAGGGCGGTATCAGCATCGTCAGCATGTGCATGTTCGCCGATTCCGACAAGGCGACCATCTGGCGCGGACCGATGGTTTCCCAAATGATACAGCACTTTATCCACCATGTGCGGTGGGGCAAGCTTGACTACCTGCTGGTGGACTTCCCTCCAGGAACGGGCGACATCCAGCTTACGCTCACGCAGAACTGCCCGATGGCCGGTGCCGTCGTGGTGACGACCCCGCAGGAGGTGGCTCTCGCCGACTGCCGCAAGGGGCTCGCGATGTTCGATTCCGTGGGCGTACCCGTGGTGGGCGTGGTCGAGAACATGAGTTACTTCATTTGCGACCAGTGCGGCAAGCACCACAACATCTTCCGCGAAGGCGGTGGCGAACGCATCGCGAAGAGCTGGGGCGTGCCATTGATTGCAAAGGTGCCGCTGGAACCTGCGGTGGCGGGCTGTGGCGACGAAGGAACCCCTGCGGTGCTCCGCTACCCGAACTCCGAATCGGCGAAGGCGTTCATGCAGGCGGCCGATGCTACGGTACGCACGCTCTCGATGTTCGCATCCGAAGGTGACGGTGTGCTCAAGAGCTTCAACTACGAGTTTGAACAACTTCCGGTGGAGGACGCATGATTCAGCCCAAGAAGATTTTCAGGACGAAGGACGGGAAACTCGGCTTTGAATGGAGCGACGGGACTCGCGGTGCATGCGGCATTCGCGAACTTCGCCTTGCATGCCCCTGTGCGCTGTGCGTCGATGAGCATACGGGAGAAAAACTTTTGGACGATTCCACAGTTCCTGCGGACATAAAACTTACAAGGATTCAATCCATCGGTCGGTATGCTGCGGGACTATCCTTTAGCGATGGTCACAATTCGGGAATTTACCCTTACGATAAACTGTTCAATTTGACGAAACGGGAGTAAAAAACCATATTTGTTTGACCGACGGTTTTTTGCCCGAGGGATTGATAGGTGTGTATTCCATGAGTGATTTTAACGAAGCGCTATACTTCCGGGACTTGAATAGGTATCCTACGCTGACTCCGCAGGAGGAATCGGCGTTGTTGAAGATCATCAAGACTGGAGAGACGGAAGAGATTCGCAAGTCCGCACTGCAACGCCTTATCCGAGGCAATTTGCGGTTTGTGGTCAGCGTTGCGCGCAAGTACCAGGGCCGCGGTCTTTCCCTTTTGGATTTGATTAACGAAGGCAACCTTGGCCTTTTCAAGGCGGCCAAGCGTTTTGATATGGACAAGGATGTCAAGTTCATCAGCTACGCCGTGTGGTGGATTCGCCAGTCCATCCAGAAGGCGCTGTTTGAACAGGTGGGTGCGGTCCGCA
The DNA here is from genome assembly GCF_947305105.1 of uncultured Fibrobacter sp. Lineage (NCBI taxonomy): Bacteria > Pseudomonadati > Fibrobacterota > Fibrobacteria > Fibrobacterales > Fibrobacteraceae > Fibrobacter > uncultured Fibrobacter sp. The sequence continues at coordinate 61,817 of NZ_CAMZCS010000013.1, forward strand.
TTCCGCCGAACAAGCTTGCCTTGGTGAACCGCTTCAAGCGTGCCTTGATGCAGAACGGCGGTGACTACGAAAAGACCATCGCGATGGAAGAATTTGCCCCGTATGAGAGGGATATCGTCGAGGTTATGGAAAAAATCGTCGACATTTCTTTGGACGCCCCGATCGGCGACGATGCCGGTGGTGGCTCCAGCAGTGCGGATTCGGTGAGCACCCTCATGGATGTGCTCGGTTCCGACGGCAACCAGGACGAGGACCTCGAGCGCGACGAGCGCCGCAAGCTCATCCAGGAGACGCTGTCGTCCTTGCCACAGCGCGAAGAAGAAATCCTCCGCATGTTCTACGGCCTGGATACCATTGAGGATACGACTCTCAAGGATATTGGCGAAGACCTGAAACTCAGCCGCGAGCGGGTACGCCAGATAAAGAACAAGACCCTCCGTAAATTGCAAAAGAGCAAAGAGCATAAAGAAAAACTCGTGGACTTCCTGGAGCTGTAATGTCTACTCCGTCGGCATTTGCCCGAAGGGCTGCCTACTTATTCCTGGTTATGTGTGTCGGCGCGGCAATCGCGTTCGTTGGCTATTACTTTTTCGACATCTACGGCCCGTCCAAGGTCACGGTCGAAGGAGTCCCCTTCGGGCTCCCGGCTGGCACGTCTTTGATGCTGGGTGATACCCCGGATTTCCAGAAGGGCGTGTCTTCGCTCCCCGTCCAGACGCAGGCTGAACTGCGCCGCGCAACAGAACTTTCCCGTTCTGGCTCGCTGAAGGCCGCCTACGACATTTACGAGGCTATCGTGATGTTGTTCCCCGACTGCATACCGGCGGTGTGGGGTGAAGCTAATACTTTATTTGAAATGGATACGCTTACGGATGCCCAGCAGAGCCGCATGAACATGCTGGTCGCAAAAATTCAGGCGAATTTCCCCGGCTCGGGTGTGGCGGCCTACATGGATAGCCGCAAGGCCTACGCCGTCGGCAATACCAATGCGTCGCTGGAACTGGCCCGTATCGCCTGCGACAAGGCCCCGGCCTTGTACGAGGCTCGCCTCTGGTATGCCAAGTTGTTGGCCGAGCATTCCCGCGTAAACGAGGCGTTCGCCGAGGCCCACGCCGCCGTGAGCCTTTCGTTCGGCAAATCCTCGGAAGCTTTTGAACTGCTTGCGGGCATGTACCATTCCCAGGGCATTTTGGACAGTTGCGCCTCCCTTGTGGACTATGCGCTCTCGCAGTATCCGGTGAACGTCCGCCTGCTTTTGCTGAAAGGTTATTTGGAAGAATATAAGGGACACTTCGATTCCGCCGAAAAAATTTACCAGCGCATTTTGGCCATCCGTCCGGATTTCAACCCGGCCCGCATGGCCGTGGCGACCATCGGCGAAAAGCAGTCGCCTGTGGGCGGCATGGGCACCCAGCTGACTCCGCGTGACAGGGCGAAGGTCGCCTGCGAAATCCTTGAACCGCTGGTGGAACGTTATCCCGAAAACCTCCCGCTGCGCGAGGCCCTTGGCCTTGCCTACCTCAACGGTCGCGATTTTGATTTGGCCCGCAACCAGTTCCAGGAAATCATGGCTCGCGATCCGGAATACCCCGATATCGCCCAGCGCATCCAGGAAACCAAGGTCAAAAAGCCGGTCGTGGTCGAGACGAACAACGCCGGGCTCGCCAGTGATTTGAACCGCGCCGTCGACAGCCTCCGCCAGTCGATGGAACCCGCGACAACGCACGACTTCTCCACGATGCTCGGGCATTACCTTGTTCGTTATGGCGTGACTCCGCGTGAGTTCTTCAAGAAGTATTCCATCTCCAACTTCCGCCCCGTTGCAGACAACGTTTGGCAGGAGTCCTTCTATGTTGCGCCGTACATGCACCGCTATACGGTCGTGTTCGATTCCAAGAAGCAGTTCCGCGAGGTTCACGTAGTGGTGTACGATTCCTCGTCGGCATCGAACCACTTGGGTGTCGCTCCCGAAGTTTACACGCGCCTGCTCAAGCAGAACTCCCGCATTTCGGGCATTGGCAACAGCACGGGCGAAACAGACTGCGGCGATGGAGTTGTCATGGATGCCGCCGTGTGGGAAACTCAGGACAACTTCGAAATTCTGGCCCGCTTCATCGGCAAGCCTGCCGAAGTCCGCATGGTCCGCTTCGACAAGAGCGCACTGCCGCCGGGAATCAAGCTCTGCGACTACGTCAAGTACCTGAATCAGTATTAGGCTCGAGGTACGAGGCTCGGGGCACGTGCCTCCTTTCAATTTGGCTTGACTTTGTATAAAAGTTTGGATATCTTTTTGTGGTAAAAATCACATCAGTTTGTGAACTGTTGAAAAGGGATTCTTATGCCGTTCCTGAAAAAAAGACCTTGGATTGCTATGGCGCTGGTAGTAGCGTGTATTTGCATGTGGGGGTGTGAATATCTTGGAGAAGAGCCGAAGCTGGTTGAATCGGGGTCAAATAAGGGTATTGGTTTTGCCATGGTTAGCGATTCTACAGCCCTTTTGGCAGTGGATTACTATGAAGTTTACGAATGGAGTAGTGGAGCCGAAAGGCGTGATTGTGTCAAGAAGGGAATACGGTTGGTTGGCACGAAAGGGGTCGAGTACAATTATTGGGAGGGACTTGTTGATTGTAGGGGTGAATATAACCCCCTTTCAAGGATACATCCATTGGGTGATTCTACGGTGTTGTTCCAGTTATCAGACAAAAAAAATGAGTTTATCTATTACGTTTGGAAAGTGGGACAGGAACCAGTAGAAAAAAAAGCTGTTTGGAACAAATATATAGATGTTTTTTATGGAAATGAGATTCTTCGGCAATGGAAGGAAGGGAAATTTCTTTTTAAGTATTATGATAAATTTGCCTTGCTAGACACTGCTGCGAATACCATCACGCAGATTACGAAGGAAGAGGCCGGTTGGCCCGATGATGTAGATGATGCGCAGTATTTCGGAGATGATTTGATGACAATTGTCTTGTATCCAAACAAGTTTAGTTTTGCTATTATACGGAATGGTACTGATACGTTGTCAACATTCTACGAAGAAGCTCCGAATGACTACGATGAACGCCATGAACGTTTTAACGGACGATATATAAATCGGATGAAAAAAGATGGATGGTATTTGTATTCAACTGATAGTAACTGGCAGATTTCGGAAAAACCGGTAGCCAGATATCGCGATCAGCGTTATTTTGCCCCTTTAAATCAAGAGTAAAACAAATATGAAAAAGAAGATAATCGCCCTGTTTGCCCTGGTTCTGGCAAACAGCCTGTACGCCTCTTGGCCCATGGAAAGCGTGGATATGTATAATATAGTGCTTGTCCATGGTGCGGCTGACAGATGGCAAGGATTGGACTGTGAAAATGGGGATGGCGGAAATCCATATACAGAGGCATATAGTAACAAACAAGGTGTCGTTACAGATCCTTCTACATGCCATCTGGATTCCGTTGAGGTTCCGGTTCCTAACGAAAGCAAACCCGATTCGACTAGAGATTCCGTGTTCACGAGATGTGACACGGCGTATTACAATCCCAAACGTATCGGCGGTGTCATGAAACCCAATGGCGACATTGGTGGCATGGCTGTCGGCATGATAAAAGACCTGTTCCCTTTCCTGAATGACGAACTTTTTGAAAATCCGTACGCTGCCTATCTTCAGCGGCCCTTCGTGCTTCCAGCAGGTTCCCCAGCGAACAATGCCGACGAAATCGGCAAATCGAACTGGATGGGCTCGGGCATGTGCTCTGCACGCCGTTCTCTTATCGAGGAGGCCAAGGAATTCAAGGCTCATGGACAGGACACCCTGAAAATGTTCCGCGAGAGTCCTACTGCCGAATACCGCAAAATCGCCTCTCGCAATATCCTTGTCGGGCACAGTATGGGCGGCGTGGCCATCCGCGAATATGTTCAAGGTCCGAACTACAACAAGGATGTGGACAAGATCGTTACTCTTGATAGTCCTCACGAGGGAACTGGATCGTTAAACATGCTGCTTGCGCTTAAGGAGCGAATCAAGTCCGGGAAAAAGGTGACTAGCGAAGCAAAAGACGCTCTATTGCCTTTAGGCATTGCGATGGTGCATGATCCGATGACTGTGTCGCTGGGGCTCGAGGCGCTTGTCAGTGCCTATATAATTGACGTTGTGCAGGTTGCCGTGGATAGCGCCATTATCGCAATATTGAACGACAAAGGCGGGTTCGACTATTATTTCGATGATCCCTTGGCGGATTACATTGACCCTAACAAGGACGGCGGCGTAAAAGATTTGGTAAAAAGAGAAACTCCCGATATGCCTATGATACGCATTCTCGGCGGCGAGCACAGCATGGTTTTTACAGATCCTGAAGATTATACTGTTGCAGGTCCGCTGAAGGGGATTCTTCCGGACGAAGTCGCGTTGCCGACTCTCAATGCATGGACGTTCCTTGGGGAATCGGGTGACAAGTCCACGGATTACGTGAACGCCTTGGCCGGATTCATCTTCGGCCTAGTTGGGGGTGTCGCTGTCATGGACAGAGGAACGGCGCTTGTTCCCGAATGGTCAAGTTACGGGGACAACACCAAGGCGTTCAATGCTGCGGGTGCGGATGTAAAGAAAGTTCGTTACGAGGCTGCCTTGCATGCGAGGGGATACAACCCGCTGACGGATACGGCTACTTGGGCAATTGCGGCGGTGGATATAGAGGGCGAATTCGCACATATGGCTGCGGCTGTACATGCTCTTGTAGTTTCATCGAACTTGCCGATTCCTGAGATAACTACGACGATGGCAATTGCTATGGCAATTACAGGTGCGGCTAATATTGCTAAGGATATTGTGAGTTCTACTACTGGTGCCGTTGTTAATGTCCCTGTTTTGCTCGCCGCCGTGAGTGATCTGCAAGAATCCCACAAGATTCCAGCGGAAGGAGATTTCCACCGTGAACATTTCGGAGAGGACCGGTCGTATTCCATAATCAATGGCGGTTCAGCTACAGCCCGTTCCTATCTCATGGAGGACTTCCTCTACGAGAAGCCCTTCGTGAACCTCGCGCTCTCCGTGTCGGACCCTGCGTTGCGCGCGGTGGAACCGGGCTGCTACTACGAGGCCGACAGTGCGGGCAAGCAGCAGCTCTGCGAGGTGGGCCTGTACGATTCCCTCGGCAATGTGGCAGCTTCCTCAAATGGCAAGATGAACTACGCGGACTTCCGTAAGTTGCCGCCGCTCAGATTCAAGTCGGAATCTGACTGGTCTAGGGTGGGCTTGAAGCTGGACCGTTGGGAACGCGTAGACGGACTCGGTCCGAGTGGCGATTCAGTCAAGATTCCTATTCGTCATGTTGAAAGATATTCTGTTCCTGACATTGTAGTGGATTCCTTTATCGTGAAATATTCCTTCGTGATTGACGACTTGATGCCGCACCGTTTGCGTCAAATCCGTCTGAATTTCAACTATCAAGAAGAAATTGCATGGGAATGCGATGTGACAAAGGACCCTTTGGCGGGTGATGCTTGTACGGTGTACAAGCGCTCCGGTGGCAGCGGCTGGGATACCTTGCAGCTGGAGAAGCATCCCGTCCAAAAGGACGGCCGCTTCGACTTCGAGCCCCGCAAGTACAACTACACCATTTTGTCTGCGCTCCAGAAGGACAACCAGAATACGGTGACGATTTCTACGGTGAACAAGATCGGGCTTTCGAATACGCAGCGTCTGTACTACTTGTTCAAGGCGACGGCGAACAAGCTCGACCCGGTGTGGCCGCAGCGTGATGTTGTCCTGAACAAGATAAAGGGTTTCGCATCATACGCATCGGCGCTTGGCTATCAGGGCTTCCGCGTCAAGGGTGCGAAGGATACTATCTTCAGGACCGATGGCACTTCCAGTTTCTCACGGCTTGACATGGACATGACCATTGATTCCGTGTACGACGCTTCGCGCGTTGGGCAACCGGGCGTGAGCCCGACGGGCTTCGTGTACGACAGCTCAAGTGCGTACTTCGCCTCCCGCCAGCATGATAGCGACCCGGCCGAAGGCAATTATCTGTGGAAGTTCGTGGCGAACATCCGCAACACCGCCGCAGTGAGTGCTGGTGCCGACTCGAATACGTACGAGGTGCCGTTCCGCGTGGACCGTACTGCACCCGATTTCACGCTCGAACCCGAGCGGTCCGTGATGAACCCGGACAGCACGATGTTCATGGCCCGCTACGCGTGGGCCGGCGATTCCGCGCAGGGCCCCGACATCTTCGCGATGCGCCTCACTTTAGAAAAGTTTAGCAACGCGAGTAGTTCCGGTAGCCCCGTTTTCACCAAGGTGGCTGAATTGCGGCCCTACGCCGACGTGATTTCGCCCGAGTTCGCCATCCAGTGGGATGCCTCCTCCCTTAATACGGTGAGGTCCCGTGGCGATGGGCTGTATCGCGTCCGTGCCTACGCAGCAGACTACGCTGTGCCCGATACGGTTGTCTATGGCAAGATGCTCAGCCTTTACGATTCCATTATCTTGGGCGGCACCGTCTCGGATAACATGTGGCCCGTGGCCTCCGACTCCATGAACACGACCACGAGATTCGCCGAGTTCTATGTCGACCGCAGCGCTCCCGTCATTTCGAACGTTTCTGTGACCTCCGACTCTGGGGCAACTTCGATTTACTCCACCCTCACACGCCCGCAACGCAATTCACAGTATGCTTATGCCACTGGGGATAGCCTTGCGAAGATTACTTACAGAGTTGCCGAATCGCTGAACGGCCGCGACAGCGTCCCGGTGACGGTCGCATGGAACTTTGTACATGTGGGCGACACTACCGCGATGGACCGCGCGGGCGATTCTGTATGGGTCAAGTCTAGTGGCACGGCCTCCGCAACATGGCGTGAGGGTGCCACCATGCGTCTCATGGATGGTGATTACGCCATCCGCGCCCTTGCTCGTGATGCCGCAGGCAATACCGCCCGTTATACACATTCCAAGACGCTCCGTGTCGATAGGACTCCGCCGCATATTGTGAGCCTCGTGAGCACTCGTTTGGTATATCCGGATTCCGCGGGCCCCTTCTCTGCAACAATTGCCGTAGACGAGAAATATGACGCTCCGACGAATCGTACGGGCATGCGCTGCTATTATAATGTAAGCGGCTGTGGTCGCACGGCTCCGTCCCTGTGGAAACCTGTCTCGAACAATGTGCTTCACGGCGATTCGCTGACTTTTTCTCTTGATTCCGTTGTGGGCACACACGGCAAGTGCTACCTGAATGCCGTCTGTGTCGATGCTGCGGGCAACGCTTCTGCCAGGACAGATCTGTTCTACATTGGCGAACGCACTCCTGTCATTACCTCGCCAAAGTCGATTGTCGCGACGCCTCTTGTGGCGATTACGGGTGTTGCCCCGCCACGCGGCGGCAACGATTCCCTGCATACGGTGTACCGTATCCGCTACGCAGCGGCCGACACGACCGGCAGTGGGGCGCCCCTTGCCTGGAATACCGCGAAAGTCTCGGTCGTCTCGGCTATTCGCAACGATACGCTCCCGTATGTCTCGAAAATTTCGCAGAGCGAGGACGGCGTGCTGGGCTACATTGACCGTAGTCTCGGTGGCAAAAAATATCTCGAGGGTACGTACGTTATCGAACTCGGGACATGTGCCGGGCCGGAATGCCTCGGCGGTGCCGACAGTCTGTGGCTCACCGACACGATGACCGTCTTGTTCAATGCTCCGCAGGATTCCCTTTTCGGCGATACGCTGCACTGGAAACTTGTACTTGATCCCAAGAGCGTACATGTCGGGCAGGATACCCTTGGCGTGTCGCTTGTCCTTTCCGGCGATTTCAACGGCAGTTACTTTGCACGAGTCTATGCCAAGGATTCCAAGGGAGTGGGCATGTTCGACGAGTCTGTCAACAAGGTCTGGAAGAATCCCTATTACGGAAGTCCTGCCGATACGCTGTCCGATAGCAGTGCCGTGTGGTTCTATGAACTGGATGACGGATATCATCTGCAGTGGAGAGGGCTTGCTGCCGGTGATTCCCTGCGGGTGTCTTTCGATTCCGCCGGATTCGGCGGGACGTGCATGGCTCCGGATGCAGTGTCGAACTTGGCCGATTGCAGTGTGCGTACTGGTGGCTACGACCTGTCTTCGTTGTATTCCGCGGCCAGTTGGTATCTTGAGGATTTTTCGAAATGGCTCCCGCCTTCGGTCGTGAACGGGGAAATGCTCGTGAGCGGTGATTCCGGGCATGTGGTGATGAAGGCGACAAACGCCTTCCGCATTTCGCGTGCGGGAAACCTTGGCGATACGGCATTGCCCAAAATGCGAGTCTATTTCGGTGAAAATGCCCGTGACGGTTTCTACTGGGTGGCGAATGGGAGTTTCGGCAGCGATACGCTCAACCCGCTCGCAATGGGCTGGACCGTGAATCCGCAAACTTACGGGCTCAAGTTCAGATGGCCGGGCTTCCCCGAGACGGGTATGTACCCCGCTTCCGGCACGATGAAGGTCTATATGGAAATCACGGAGAACGTGGTTGACAATCCCCGCATGTACCTGGATTCCCAGGAAGTCGACATAACGCTCGATTCCGTGAAAGTCGTGTTGCCGAGTTCCTTGCCCGATTATGTGTTGCTCAAGAACGACTCGACGCTTGTATGCAAGTCGCCTACGGATCCCGCCAGTTGCGAAAAGAGGGTGATGTGGCTAAAGACGATGGTCGCGAAGTACGGCGTCAAGAACAGGGATGCATGGGTCAAGGTAACTGTTTCGGACGCTTCTGGCCCGGTAGCCGTGTTGCAGGACGACTCCTCGACTATTTTGCGCGCGAATGCGAGCGATTCCGCCTATCAGGTACGCTGGAACGGCAAGAACAACCTCAGTACGGCAGAACTGAAGGAGGGAACGTACACGCTTACGGTTGTGGCGACGGCGGTGGATGGTTCCGGTGCCGACACGGCGTCGGCGACGTTCAATGCGAAGTTTGCGGAGACCATGTACGACTTGACTCCGGCTGATCCGACGGATGAAAACTATTATGGTCCCGCAATCCATATTTCCGAGGCGAAGTACGACACTAGTGTAAAGACATACCGGTACGAGCCTGTTGCGGACTATCTGGTGAAGGCGGAAGTCTCTGGGTATGATTTGCCTGCCGACACGCTTGCAAAGGGAATCTCGCTGCAGGGACAGATTACCGGAACGCAGGAGATTCTCGGGTACGAACCGAAACGCTTCAACCTGGCCATAAAGAGACACAGGAAGGAACTGAATTTGGTTGTGATAACGCATTTTTATGGAGAACTTGATGAAATTACTGGGTCAACTATTTTGGGGGCATCATCGTGTTCGGAGGAAGATTCTCATGATATAATAAATGATTTCGACATTCATCGAATGACTTTTTCAGAATACAATAGAGATACAGTACTTAACATCCATAAAAATCGTTCTGGAAGAGGATTTGATGGAGAAAATGGACCGTCTAGCGGTTATATGGAAATAATTGTACTCACGGAAATGCAATTTGAACAATTTAATCTTTCTAAGATAAGTTCACAAAGTCAATTTGATGCATTGAAAGGTGAAGCTGTATGGAATTTGAAAAATTATATAGAGGGGGATACTTTGAAGGGGGATACTTTGAAGGGGGATACTTTGAAGAGGGATTCTGTGTTCCATATTCCAGGAGGGAGTTCGGGAAATATCCTTTATGGATCATCTAAACAAGATGACTCATGTAAACCGAAATTCGATTCTTTGGGAATGATGGTGTCGTCTTGTAAAGACTCTACTGATAATTATAATCCAAATAAAAATTTGTTTGAAATAACTTTTGCTCCAATAGATGATTCGCGCTTTTATTCTGATAAGGGCTTGCCAAATCCAGATTGTGCAGATTATGAAAGATATAGGTTTGCGCATTTTAACATAACTTTTTTGATTCCAAATTCCTATTGGAACTCCGATTTCGGCATGGACAACCTCGTTAATCGTACGGTACGCTTTGACCATACGAATATTTCGTTGTTCGGTGACGATGGCTACTGGGCCGCATTGGATTCGCTTGGTCGTGTGCAACCGGGTTCAGGAAACTACTTTGATGGTGACTCGTGGGTTTTTGACATGGATTATGGCCTCCTGACCCCGTTTGAGACGCAATACCTTCCCTACTATGCCTCGAATACAATGCCGGGCGGCCTAAATACGTTCCTGTTCCCCGACGAGGATGCGCTGCATTCGCAGGCGGCACGATTTGATTTGCACTTCTATGGCGCGAATGCTCCAGGCGAAAGCTTTGTCACAAAGGTGCTTGGTGCACCGGATGCCGGTGAAGACACGTCTGCATGTAGTTACGATTCGACAAACATTTTCGTGGCTACAGGGGGGTATCCATATTGTCAAATTGAACACGATGGGACAGATTCCGTCAAGCATACGCCGTACTTTGCGGCGAACTCGAATGTCTCCTTCTATGTCGGTCTTAACAAGCGCCTTGGCAGCGTTAACCATAAAGTAACGGTTGCTTTCCCGCAACTTAGTAACTGGGTGAATACATCCGCCGATTCCGTTTGTAGTGATACCAACGATTGGAAATTTGTAATCGATGGTTCGAAACCTTGCTATAAGTATTACGGCTACGGTTCGCGTGTACACTATTACTATGGTGACTTTACGGATTCTGTTTGGGGTGCAAATATGATACGTCCGCAGGACGGTACGATAAGGAACCTGACGAATGATCCCTACTTTGTATTTAGGAATTCTCAGAACGTGTTGAAGAGCAGGCTTCTCAGTATGGGAACGGTTGGTTCTAGGGAATTCTCCTTGAGTGTGGTTCCGGACCCGAACGACTACGACCCGGCAAATCACAGGTTCGTCGTAAGCCTCGATACAGTGAGGGCCTTGGTCTCTTTGAAAGCCTCAGAATTAACGCTCAGTGTGGATACGCTGTATTCGTTGATGCACAATGATTCCCTCTCCCTGGCGGCTACGTACGATACTCTCTACATTAAAGCGCGTTCCATGGACACGAACGTCATCTATCGCAAGGCCGATGACAAACTTGCGCAAACGCCCGTGCGCCCGAAATCTGTAAAACTGTCAAGTTCGCAGCTTTATGCGGGGGGTAGCGTATGGATGAAGAACATTGCTGTCAAGTCCGCCCAGGTCTTGCACCTGGATTCCAGCGACCATTCGCACCTACAAGCCGACGGGAATTTCCCCAGCTTTAATGATCTGGAAATCGGTTTCAAGGACTCCATAGCGGTCAAGCGTCCGAAGGAACTCGTGGAGATAAGGGCTTACTTGAGGGAAAACGAAAAGTATCAGCTGGCATACTTGAACGGGAACGCATTCTATGTCGTTCCAAGGGACATGCTGGATTCGATGTGGAGGGATTCCATCAAGACGGGTTCCAGCGGATGGTATCGGCTCGGCTGGTTCGACGTGAACAGGTTGCAGGGCAATACCCAGTTCCTGCTCATGTGGGGTGACGGCTCCGGCGCTTCCAACATATTCAGCAAATTCGACATGGTCATAGGCCGTGCCGTGGATTCGACTGGAGGCAAGACGGTAAAGTCCCTGTTCGAAGAAGTCAATGTCACGTTCCCGGCAGGCTCCCTTGCAGAAAGTAAGGATATTACCGTCCGCACCATCGACGCCAAGGATTATCCGTTCGAGGTGTTCAACAATCTCGCACTCAAGGGCCCGATCGTGGAAGTTTTGCCGTCGATGCCCTTTACGAACGATTCCGTGCTTCCGCGAATCCAGATGAAGATAAGCTACGACGAGATGGAGGCAATGAACTCAACACCGGAGACAATCCGCCTGTACAAGGTGGACACGGCGAGCAAGAAGTTTGTCCCGCTGGAGAAAGCGTTGTACGGCTACCTGGATGCCAATGGCAATGCCCTTGTGTCCACCGGGGATACCGTGGCGACGTGTTCCTCCGCAAAGGATTTACGCTGCTATGACAGTACGTTGCAATGGGCCTACCTCCTGATTTCTGCCGAGACTCACTCCTTCTCGGTATTCACGGCGATGGATTCCGCCGTGGCGGAGACTCCTGACTTCAGCGTGACGGTGTTGCCGGAAGTGGCTTCCGCTGCAGGGCGCCATGTCCGTGTGGACGGCATTACGAGATTCAGGCTGTATATAGATGACGATTCGCTCTGGGCCGACCAGGGTGATGCGACTCCGCCTGTCGTGCTTGCGTTTACCGCGGATTCCAACGGCTTTGCGCAGGTGACGCTGCCGTCGCGCAACAAAGATATCGACACGAGTTTCGTGTTTGTGGTAGCGTTGAGCGAACCCGATACGGACGGAACGGTGGTTGAACTGCCTGCGGCTCCCGCTGTGGCGCGTGCATTGACTGTCAATACGCAGTTCTCTTGCACGGTTCCTGCCGATTCGCTGTGGCTCGGCCTAGACAACGGCTACTTGGCCTACGGTGCGGCTTGCACCCATCCGGGGTACGGGACCGTATCGCTTTACCGCGACGGGATAGTTGCTGCCGAGATTCGGGGCGATATTCCTGACACCGTCATATATGACGGATACAAGGCAGTTGGTATGGGCAAGATTGCACCGGGTGTTTACGAGTCACGCTATTTGGGTGTTTCGGCCCTTGGCTTGGATATGCAGCTTGCAGGGCCCGATGTCCATACGGATTCTGCCCGTCCCGTAATAGTGGAATGGTCCGTCACCGATTCGTCGGATGTTCTTGACCGGCTCTTTGTCGTGAATGCGCGACTGATGGATACCGAGTCGGGTGTTGCCCGTGTTGTAGTGACTCCGGTCTTCGGCGGTGATACGCTTCGCATAGTGACCGCGGTTCCCGACTCTGCCGGGAATGTAGAAATACCGGTAAGGCTTACGCGCAAGCGACTTACGGAATGTGCCGGTTGTGTACTTTCTATAGCTTTCCGCGCGGAGGACTATGGTCACAACCATGTTGAAAGGATGTATACTTCGCCAGATAAACTTTATCCCTATCCGGCGCAAGTCGCCCTGTGGTACCCGGCCCGCGAAGGAGTGGGGAATTATGCCCACGAGTTCCTAGGCACCGGTCACGACTTGGAACTTTCTGGGATGGGCAATCCGTGGAATAGCGACGTAGGGCTCTACTTCTTCCGTTGGGAAGATAGTGCGCTGGGTGTGGATACGGTAAATGCGGGTACTTCGGATTCCTATTCCTTCGAGGCCCGAATCAAGGATGGCAATGCGAAGGGAGTCGTTTGGCGGCGCATCCTCGGCTTTAGCGGCATTGGAGGGCTTGAAATTTCGCTCGAGGCCCGCAACGGAAGTATTCGTCTTGTCGAAGGAACGCATATGTGGGGGTCTTCGAAGGCCCTGCTTCGGGACAAGGAATGGGTACATGTTGTCGTGACGGTCGATTCGTCGATGGTGCGCTTCTATGTTGATGGCAGTCCCGTAGATTCTTCTACGGCGGTGCCCTTGGAGCGTGAGTTCTACGGTGTATTCTCTGCTGGCAAGACAGATTCCGTTTCCTTCATAGGGAACGTGGCCGATATCCGCATGTACACTTCGGCGCTTTCGCCGGAACAGGTTTTGGCGCTTTCGCTGCCTGTGACCGACGAGGGCGAGGAAGTTTCCGACCTCATTGTTGTAGCGATAAAGGATATGAACGCTGTAAGCGGATTCAAGAGGGAGTTCTCCTGCTCCGTGGCAGGGAACAAGTATCTTACTTCCGTCGCGGATGCGGCGACCGTATCGTTGCCCGTCATTGTGCAGGATGCTGCTGAATACAATGTCGTCCTGTACGCTCGCTCGGCGACTGCAGGGAACGTTTCTGTCGCCGTGGGTGAATCTGCGATGCAGACCGGTGTGGTTGCCGTATCGAATGTTTGGCATGCGGTAACGCTATCGGGAGTGACTGTCAATCTTGCTGCGGGTACGCATACGCTCAAGCTCAGGGTGCCGAAGGGTGTTGAAATAGGTGGGTTTGCGCTCTCGACGGCGGATATTCCAGCCTCGATGATTGCCTGGGGCACAAGTACCGCGGACAAGGTTGCCGGAGTTGTCGCTGCGGATACTGCCCGCAAGATAAAATCCTACTTGCGCTACGAAGGCTACCCGGAAACGTCGACGCTCCGTCCGCGTATTCGTCTGCGCAATGTTTCCTCCACGCCGGTGAACGGGTTCTCCGTCCGCTACTATTTCCGTGGTGAGGATGCCTCGCAAGCCAGGGTCGATCGCTATGTGCCCAACGACGTGTCGACGTTCCCGTCTGTGCATTTGGAAAGTGGGCGTACTGGCTACGTGGAATGGAAATTCCCCAATAAGCAGATCCCGGTGAACGGGACGGTGTTCAATGGTGATGGTCCGCATTTCGGCCTCTACAATTCCGATTTCTTCCCATGGAATGTCTCCGATGATCCGTCCTTCGTGGATCCGACATCGGGCCTTGTCCCGAATGTAGATGGCTTCTATGAGGATGTGGGTATTATCGTCTTGGATAACGACTATAACTTGATAGGTGGTTCGTGCGCTGAGATGGAGGATCCAACGTCGCTTGTGACCAGTGCCCGCGCACTCGCCGCAGCCGAACGCGATAACAACCAGATGACCGAAGTCCACATCAAGGTGGAAAATACGGGCAATGTCCCGCTTGGCAACATTGATGTACGTTACTACTTCTACGTGGGTGGAAACATGACTCCCATCTTGGATGTGTACTACCTGTCAGGCTGCTCGTCGGTTACATTGCAGAATCTCGGGAACGGGCGCTGGCAAGCGACAGCCCATTATAACGGGAGTCTTGCGCCTGGACAAATGTGGAACGATCCTGTCAAGTTTGCCTTGCGTTTACAAAATTGGGAACATGCATGGAATGCTTCTGATGACCCGTCCCACGATGGTCTTGGACACAATTTTGTGGAGGCCCATGGAGTTTGCGTCTATGATTCGGCCGGAAACCTGCTTTACGGGAATGCTCCGGCGTGGGGTAATCCTGCATCCAGCAGTAGCGGCAGTGGTAGCGGTGGTACTGATCCCACGAACCATCCTGGTAATGGATCGTCTTCTGGAAACATTCCACCCATCGTGCGTACGGATGATGGCTTGCTGGTCACGATGGACTCCTATGCCTACGTAAGCCTAAAACTTGTAAATGCACATGGTGAACCGATACGGACTTTGTTCAGGGGGAATCTACAGGCTGGGCAAAATCTGGTGCATGTGAACTGGAACGGTATAGACATGAGGAATTCGTTCTTGGTGTTCAAGGTGAATGGAACCGTTCGCTCAACGACAGAACTATCTTTGCTATAAAGGGATGAATATGAATAAGATTTATTTTAATGCTTTCGTAGTGATTACTTTCGCGCTTTTTACTGCGATACCTTCATGGGCGGTAAGCCTGGAATCGATATTTGACTACCAGAAAAAGTCAATGTTCCCAGATACGTGCGAAATGCAGATGCGTACCACGGTGACGCTCTCGGGCCGGCCATCTCAAGTTGTTAACACGGTTGTACTGACAGCGGGAACGTCGAAATCAGTCACGACAATCAAGTCAAGTTTGATGCAGATGCAAATGGTGCAGAATGATGGACGCATGAAGACGATAGACCTCAAGACGGGTAAAAATCTACCTGTGCAGAGCGTGCCGAATCGTGGTCCTGCCGAGGTGAACAAACAGATGGGGACGCCTGCGGATTACAATGCTCCTGTTCGTGATGGGGGATTTTGGAAACTTGTTCCCAAAGATTCGAAAAAGCCTACGCTCTACTATTCGGAAAAGGCAAAACGTGTGGTGAAAATGATTGCTCCGGTTGAGGGTGCTACAGCCGAGAGTTTACTCGAATATTGCGACAACTCTTGCCCACTTCCGGGGACACTCAAGAAAGTGACCATTACGACAACGCATGCGGAAGGCATATCTAGTACTATCGTTTTGGAAATAATTATGGCAAAACAACGCCATGCGATACCGATGAAGATATTCGATATTGAATAACTTAGGGGCCTCCGGCCCCTTTTTCTTTTCTTTTTCCCTTACTTTTTTGTATCTTTGCGCTATGCGTTTTTATCGCTACATCGCGCTTGCTCTTTTGGCCCTCCTGTTCGAGGGTTGCACTTGTTGTGCTTACCTGAACCACATGTTCAATGCGGAACGCCTTTACGACGAGGCGACGGAAATGCGTATGGCCCGTCTGGACAGCGTTCCAGACGAGACGGTTTCCAAGCCCGGTAACGAGGAGCGCGTCAAGTACGACAAGATTATAGAGAAGGGCTCCCGTGTCCTCGAACGCTTCCCCAAGAACAAGAAGCGCACCGCCGAGGCCGTGTTCCTTATCGGTGAATCCTTCAGGCATAAAGGCGAATACAGCAAGGCTATCGTCAAGTACGACGAGTACGAACGCTACTTTGCCGATTACGACTCCATGCGCGCTGTCGAATACCAGAGGGCCTACTGCCTTTACCGCACCCAGGAATATAACCTGAGCCGTTTCGCGCTGGAACCGGTCGTCGCCTCCAAAAAACATCCCTACTATTTCCAGGGCCTGAACCTGATGTCGCTCCTGGATGAGCAGTCCGAGTCGCCGGACCAGGCCATCGACGCCCTCGAGGCGCTGCTTGCCGACACGGCGGGTACACCCTTCATGCGCGGCAAGGCTCATTTCCGCCTGGCTGGGCTTTATTTCGCCAAGGAAAAATGGGACAAGGCCCGCGAGCATTACCGTGCCAAAGAAATCGAGCAGCTGAACGTGCGCGAAAAACAGACGGCCGCCGAGCAGGCCGCGGAATGCCTCGTGAACAAGAAGGAATATCTGGCCGCCGCCGACGAGTACAAACTGCTGTACAAGAACGACGAATACGAGAAAAAGCGTGCCGAATACCTGGTGCGCCTGGGCGAAATCATGTTGCTCGCCAAGCGCTACCCCGATGCGATTATTGTGCTGAACAAGGTGAATTCAGACTACAGCCGTACGGTCCATTCCGCAAGGAGTTACTTTGCGCTGGGCGACTACGAGCAGACGATTACGCTGAACTACCCGCAAGCGATGGTTTACTACGACAGCAGTTTCGTCACTTATTCCGCGTCGGAGTGGGCCCGCATGAGCCGCGAACGCCGCGAGGCCCTCAAGCGCCTTATCGCGCTGCGCCAGCAGAACGACGACGATCTCAAGAAGGATTCCATCCCCAACGTGAAGAATTTCTTCAATGCGGAATTCCAGATAGCGGAACTGTTCCTCTTTAAACTTTCAGAAGTGGACAGCGCCGTCAGCCGCCTGAACAGCGTAATCGAGGGGGACAAGGATTCCCTGAAGGTTATGCGCGCCACGTACGCGAGAGCCTTCATCTACGACGAGTTCAAGCACGATCCGGATTCGGCGGAAACGCTCTACAAGGAAATCATCGAGAAGTACCCGAACACGGAATACGCCAAGCAGGCACAGGTGAACCTCGGTATGCGCGTCACCGCCCAGACCGACGAAGACAAGGCGAAGGCTCGCTACTTGCAGGCTGAAAGCCTTTGGACTGCGGCCACGGAAGTCCCCATCGACCAGATAGAACGTGTGGATTCTTCGTACCTTGCCGCGCTTGCTGCGTTTGACAGTATCTACCAGGAGTTCCCGAAAACGCAGGCGGGTATCCAGGCTCTGTACATGAAGGCCGTTTACTTTACGATGACGCCCGACCGCAAGGACAGCGCCGTGACCATTTACCGGCAACTGCAGAGGGAACATGGTTCCACACCATGGGGTAAGGAATCCGCTAGGATCCTGAATTCCCGAGTCTCGCTTTCTGATGCCGACTTGGAGCGCCTTCGCAAGAGGGTGCAGCATTCCGTTGAGCATATCAATAGCCTGTCCAAGCAGTACTACGAGTCCTTGAGCAAGAAGCCCGAAGAGAAGAAGGCCGAAGTCAAGAGCCAAGAAGATGAAGTTCTTGAGAATACGTACAATAGCATGTACGACTTCGAGTAAGCGGAACCCATCATGAAAAACTTCACGAAAGAGAATGAGGCGCGCATACTGTCCTGCTTCGCTCTATTCATGAGTCTGTTGATGGTGGTGTTTGTCATTCCGGGATGCGCCGGGAGCGCAAGCATTGCCGCACGTCCGGGGTACGACCGGGGGTATTCTTCGCCGAACTACCAGACCTCCAAGAAAAAGGCTGCGGTGGGGACCAAGATTTCTGGCGATGCGAGCTACTACGGCAAAGGCTTCGATGGAAAGAAGACGGCGAGCGGTGAAATCTTCGACCAGAACGCTTTGACCTGTGCGCACCGTTCGCTCCCGTTCGGCACCAAACTCAAGGTCACCCGCAAGAGTAACGGCAAGAGCGTCGTCGTGCGCGTGAACGACCGCGGTCCCTATTCCAAAAAGCGCATCTTGGACTTGAGTGTTGCTGCGGCTAAACAGCTGGACCTCGAGAAGGCTGGGCATGCCGAGGTCGTGGCCGAAGTCGTAGATTAAAAAATGGCGAAATTGCCATAAAAAACAATAATTTTTCAGAAAAGTCCCGAATGTCATATTTTGACATCCGGGCGTATTTATATTTGGTGTTCAGAAGGGCACTTGCTTTTTTGTGTGTGAAAAAACAGGCGTCAAAAGGAAAAATGGAAAAGGAAGGTCAAAAATGACAAGGAAGAAAACGAAGGAAACTCCTTTTGGTAATTCGGGAAGCACATTCGCAGTCGGTGCCGAACCTAGCTTGTGGAATACTGGTTTTTCCGCGTTCAAGCGGCGCATTGGCGAGCAGTTGCAACTGTGCGGCTTTTCGGACGAGCTCGTCGACGACGATACCCTGATGCCTTTTTACCGCATGGGCGAAAGCGAAACTTACGTGCTCGGTGCCTTGGGTTGTACTGTGGGAATGTAGTCCCGGTTCTGTGGCCTACTTGGCCCTGTAGCTGACAAAGCGGATGTTGCCGCAGTAGTCCTTGTGGATTCCTTCGAATTCAAGCCAGGGGTAGTTGTCGGCCTCGTTCTTGAGGACTTCAGCCTGTTCCGAACCGATTTCGAGGAGGACGGGGGCGCCTGCGGAGAGCTTGCCTTCGGTTTGCTGGAGCAGCTTGCGCACGAGGTCCAGGCCGTCGGGGCCGCCGTACAGGGCGAGAGCCGGGTCGAACTTGTCCACTTCGGGCTGGAGCTTGCCCTTTTCCCCGTCAGGGATGTAGGGGAGGTTCGCGATAAGGCAGCTGATTTTAGGCAAGGTTGCTGATAAGGTTGGTGAGCCTGCCGAACCAGCCGAAGCGCCGACAATCTTCGCCACGATGTCGCCCGTCACTGCGTCAAGCAGGTCGCCCTGCGCAAATGTCAATTCTTCATTGAGCCCGTTGGCTTGCGCGTTTTCGCGGGCAAGCGAAAGGGCTTCGTCCGAGATGTCTGTTGCGAGGACTTTCGCTCCGGCGATTTCCTTCGCGCAGGCGATGGAAATCGCCGCTGTTCCCGTGCCCACCTCAACGATGAAGGGGTTTTCGACACCGTTCAGGCGCTCAATTGCCATGTCCACCAGCGACTCCGTCTCGGGGCGCGGGATCAGCGCCCGCGGGTCGCACTTGATGATGTGTCCGCGGAAGCTCGTGTCGCCCACGATGTGCTGCAACGGTTCGCGGTTCGCGCGACGTGCGACCAGCGGCCGGAGCGTGTCGAGTTCGGCTGCCGTCAGGGGCTTCTCGAAGTTCAGGTACAGGTCCATCCGGTTTTTCATGCCGAGCCCGTGGCTGATGATGTACTCGGCGTCCAGGCGCGCGTCGGGCACGCCCTTCTTCTCGAAGAAGACCTTGGTGCGGTTCAGAATTTCAAGTACGGTCATCTGCGGCATTAGGTACCCTAAGCGTTAAACTTCCCCAGCTTCTCCTGGGCGTTCGCCATCTGGAGCCCGTTGATAATCTCGTCAAGGTCTCCGGTAATCACCTTGTCCAGGTTGTACAGCGTAAGGCCGATGCGGTGGTCGGTCACGCGGTTCTGCGGGAAGTTGTAGGTGCGGATTTTTGCGGAGCGGTCGCCTGTGCCCACCAGGGCCTTGCGGCTGGCCGCTTCTTCTTGTTCCTTCTTCGCGATGAGCGCATCCAAAATCTTGGAACGCAGCATTTCCATGGCGTGCAGGCGGTTCTGCAACTGGCTACGTTCGGTCTGGCAGCTCACCACCACGCCCGTCGGGATATGGGTGAGTCGCACGGCGGAGTCCGTCTTGTTGATGTACTGGCCGCCCGCGCCCGAAGAGCGGTAGGTGTCCATGTGGATGTCGGCTTCGCGGATTTCCACGTCGACTTCCTCGGCTTCGGGGAGGATGGCGACGGTCGCTGCGGAGGTGTGCACGCGGCCCTGCGTCTCGGTTTCGGGCACGCGCTGTACGCGGTGTACGCCACTTTCGAACTTGAGCGTCCCGTACACGCTGTCGCCCTCGATAAACACGCGGATTTCCTTGTAGCCGCCCACGGTACCTTCGCTCGCATCCTGGATGGTCATCTTCCAGCCCATGCGGCTGCAGTAGCCCTGGTACATGCGGAAAAGGTCGCCGGCAAACAGGGCCGATTCGTCACCACCGGTACCGCCGCGGATTTCGAGCGTGGCATTGCGGTAGTCCCACGGGTCCTTGGGCACCATCAGGATTTGCAGTTCGTCGGTGAGCTCGGGGAGGGCCTTTTCGATTGTCGAAAGTTCGGATTTGGCCATCGCGACCATTTCGGGGTCGGAGTCGCCGAGGGCCATTTTCCATTCTTCCTGGTCGCTAAGCATCTGCAAGTATTCCTTGGCCTTGGCGACTGCCTTCTCGATACCCTTGTACTGCTTGTGAATCTTGTTGTATCGGGCCTGGTCGGCGAGAACGTCCGGGTTCCCGAGTTCCGATTCCAGCTCCTCGTACTTTTCTATAAGTTTACGGGCTTTGTCTTTCATCGGGCTAAATTTAGAATATTCTCGGTTTATTGCCTACTTGGATGTCGGTTTCTTGCGGAAAAGCCTATGTTAATTTTGATTTTACATTGTAAAGTGTCGTATATCATACATTTTTGCTTTTGGAGTGATATAAAATTTTTTTTGAAATCAGTTCTTGCGAAAATGATATATATTTACCCATTAGAGAAAGAAATAACTTTTTTTGTAGAGGTTACTATGAAAAAACTCATTGGTTTACTGGCGACGGGCTCCATATGTATGTTTGCTGCCTGTTCTAGCGGTGAAGATGATCCGATTACTCCGCCGAATTCGTGGAATAATGGTGGTTCCAACACGCAGGTGACTGCCGAAACTTGCCAGCAAGCTGGAAAGGTTCTGAGCGTTGACCCTGTCACGAGCACGCTTTACTGCGCAGATCCTGCGCTGTCTTCTCCTGGTATGCAGACGGGTTTCTCCAGCTCTAGTGCAGATCCGTATGGTGGTACGGGCATTACGCCTCAAGCGGGCATCACGCCGACGACTCAGGCTTCTTCTTCTTCTTTGTCTATTGTCCCGCCCGCTACAAGCAGCAGCTCGGTGCCGTCTTCTCCGGCGTCTTCTCCGGCAACGCAGACTCCCAAGTCTAGCCCGGGTACCCAGACTCCTCCTGCCGATGAATCAGATGGAAAGTGGCACCTTGCCCTGTGGGACGGCACTGCCGGTGCTCCTCAGGTCCCGACCGGAAACAAGACCGGTGGCTACTGGTACAGCTACACGGATTCCGGCGACAAGGGTAAGTCTGTACTCGTTTGGGACGCAACTGACGACGGTACGTCTGCCGATGGCCTTGTTCCTGTGATCACGGAATGCCAGGGTCTCTGCGGCTCGTTCGACTTGATTGTCGGTGCCAACCCGTACAAGCCGTACGTCGGTGTCGGGTTCAACTATTCCAAGAGCGCCAACGAAGTGGCCGATGCGACTTCTAGCAGGGGCGTGTGCGTGACCTACACGTCTACTATCGATATCATCTTGGAAATGGGCCTGGGCTCTCAGGATTCGAAGATTGGCTATGCCAACCCGTTCGTGACGCTGCCTGCCTCGGCTTCCCCGAAAACCGTAGATTTCGGCTGGGCTGACTTCGAACAGCCGGACTGGGCCTCTGCAGCCCAGACTGTCACTAATCCGCAGCAGGCGCTTGCTTCTCTCAAGTTCAAGTTTGCCGGCACAAAGGATAGTACAGACGGCGGTTCTGGATCGTTCAAGATCATGAAGGTCGGTGCACCCTCTGAATGTAATTAATCTTTTGTTTAAGATAAAACATTGTAAAAAAGACTCCTTCGGGAGTCTTTTTCTTTTACAAGTGCTGGGAATAAATGTATATTTACGCATCATAGAAAATTATTTCTCGAGGTTCTTATGAAAAAAATTTTTGGTCTCCTGGCAACGAGCTCCATTCTTATGCTTGCTGCTTGCTCTGACGATGAAAGCAACTCTGTATCGCCGAATAGCGCGAGCAGCGTTACGGCAGAAACTTGTGCAGCCAGGAATATGGTCCTGAATACTGATCCGGTTTCGGGTGTTGCCTATTGCGCTACACCGGCACTGACCCAGTCTTCTTCCAGCGATGGCTTGAACGGTAGTACGCTTCCGACTTCTTCTCAGCCGGAGCTTACCCTTTCTTCGTCTTCTGCTCCTGTGGCTACTGTAAGCAGCAGCTCTATCGCTCCTGTGGTGGCTTCTTCTTCTTCCGTTGCCCCGACTCCCACTTCGACGACTCCTCCTGCCGAAGAATCTGATGGAAAGTGGCACCTTGCCCTGTGGGACGGTACTGCCGGTGATGCTCAGGTCCCGACTGGAAACAAGAGCGGTGGCTACTGGTACAGCTACACGGATTCCGGCGACAAGGGTAAGTCGACTCTCACTTGGGATGCTGCTGACGACGGTACGTCTGCCGATGGCCTTGTTCCGGTTATCACGGAATGCCAGGGCCTCTGTGGCTCCTTCAACTTGCTTGTTGGTGATAATCCGTACAAGCCGTACATTGGTATCGGGTTCAACTACTCCAAGAGCGCCAACGAAGTGGCCGATGCTACTGCCAGCAAGGGTGTCTGCGTGACCTACACGTCCGATATCGCAATCATCCTCGAAATGGGCCTGGGTGCTCAGGATTCGAAGATTGGCTATGCCAACCCGTTCGTGACGCTGCCTCCTGCAACTTCCCCGACGACAAAGGACTTTACTTGGTCTGAATTCGAACAGCCGAGTTGGGCCTCTGCCGCTCAGACTGTCACCAATCCGGAACAGGCACTTGCTTCTCTCAAGTTCAAGTTTGCCGGCGAAAAGGATAGTACGGACGGCGGTTCTGGAAAGTTCAAGATCATGAAGGTCGGTGCACCCAATCAGTGCAACTAATTTCCTGAAACGGATTTTATAGGAATGGCGTCCTTCGGGGCGCCTTTTCTTTGTATAAAGAAAACTACCGGCTACGCCGGTAGTTCCGTAAAAGCCTTCTGGCG